>NZ_VMLP01000027.1:0-44137 GCF_013276755.1 Streptococcus sp. 5004
CTGCGAGGCTAGCGTTAGCTTCTGTACCTGTGTTAGGCAATTCTTTTTTACCATCAACGTATTTAGGTGTTGCTGGCATTTGAGGTTTAGCTGGCTGTTCAGGTATTGCTGGAGTTGCTGGCTCTACCGGTTGTGCTGGTTGAGTCGGTTCAACCGGTGTTGGAGTTGGCATCTCAACTTTGCGGAAGATATGTCTGATATTTCCATTTGAATCTGTGACAGTCTTCACATATTCGTAACCTGGAATTGTTCCCGGTTCTTTAGAACCTGGCTCAGTTGGTTTCAATGGATTTCCATTCTCATCAGTCCAAGTAGTTGTATTTTGCTTACTTGGATTTGGTTGAGGAACAGGTGAAGGTGTTGGAGCTGGTGGTGTTACTTTTTCATAAACATGAACAGTATCTCCATTTGACAGTTTCTTAGTCTCTACGAAGCGGTAGCCTGGAATGTCTTTCTTATCGACTGTTCCCGGTTCACTTGGATAGTTTGGAATCTCTTTGCCTTCTTTATCTTTGAAGAAGGTACTTACTTTTTCGTAGATGTGTTCTGTGTCTCCATTTGACAGTTTCTTAGTTTCTACGAATCTGTATTCTGGAATATCTTTCTTATCGACTGTGCCTGGTTCACTTGGATAGTTTGGAATTTCCTTACCTTCTTTGTCTTTGAAGAAGGTACTTACTTTTTCGTAGATGTGTTTTGTATTTCCTTTTTCATCAATTTCAGTTCTAACAACATTGTATCCTGGAATTTGTTCCGAAGGTTTAGTTCCATCTTTAGGTGGAAGTAAATCTGTTTCTTTGCCATCTTTTTCAATAACTACATATCTAGTATCTGGGCGAACAGTTGGAGTATAAGTTTCAGAAACTACTTTGCCATTGACGTCTTTCACTTGAACTGTTACTCCAGAAGTTTTCCCTACGAAATCTTTTTCTGGTGTAAATTCAACGACTCCATCCTTAAGTACATATGTTCCTTCTCCTGGAACTACAACTTCTTTCACTTCTTTACCAGTTTTATCAACTAATGTCAGAGTAGATTTATCAAGCTCAACTTCTTCATTACCTTTATTAAAGTTTACTGTTGTATTATCCTGATCTGGCGTATCAAATACTACAGGAGATGTTTGAACAGTTCCACGAGCTCCTTCAGTAGCCGATGAAGCACCTGTTGGGGTCACATCTGTTACCGTTGGGGTGTACATTGACTTAGTTGTGATAATTGCTGTAGTCTTATCATCAGAAGTTAAAATCGCTGATTCAACAACTGTCACAGGCGCCGGCGTTCCTACATAAGATGGGACTGGTACAAAGGTTACCTGACCTTTATCGTCTACTGTGTAGGTTCCAACATTCTCTACCACTACTTTACCATCATTATCTGCACCTTCCAATGCATAAGTGCGTGCTGTGATATGACTAGTATCAGAAATAGTATAAGTCAGAGCTTTCCCTTCATCTGTTGATTTTTGGGTATGACCTTGGATGTTTGTCGTTGCAACATCATTTCCTGCAGAGGTTACAGGATTTACTGTTGGAGTATAGGTTGTTTCAGAGGTGATTGTCGCCTGCGATTGATCTGCAGTCTCTAATCTATAAGTAACTTTTACTCCTACACTTGTCTTATTGGCATCACTTGATACATAGCTAGCTACGGGAACAAAGGTTACTTTACCAGTTGTATCAATTGTATAAGTACCAACACCATCTACAGTTTTAGTAGTTGAATCGTTATCCAAAGTATAAGTTGGAGTGACGGTAACACCCGTACCAGCTTCTGGAGCTGTGTAAATTGGCGTACCACTTTGAGTTGAACCTTGAGTTCCAGTAGACGTTGCAGGTTCAGCTGAAGCTTTAACAGGCGTGACGCTTGGAGTGTAGGTTGTTGTTGCTTCAGTTCCATTAGCATCAGTAATACTTACTGTTACAGCATGGGCTTCTCCAGTAAATGTAGCCAGCGGAGTAAAGGTAACAGCAATGGCTCCAGTTTCATCTTTAACAAGCTTATAAGTACCCTGATTCGCTACAGTAACACTACCGTCACCATTAACAGTTCCGTTTTCTGCACCTACTAGCTTCACAGATGTTTTATCTAGTTCGACTGATTTAGACTCACTATTTATAATCGCAGTTCCTTTTGCAAAGTTTACAGTTGTATCATCTGTGTCTGCTGCGTCAAATTTAATAGCAGAAGTTTGAGTTTCGCCTTGAATTCCAGTTGTCTTAGAAGATTCTGCACTTGGTTTCACTCCAACAATCTTAGGAGTATAGATTGTTGTTACTTCAGTTCCATTAGCATCAGCAATTTTCACGGTTACTGGAGTTACATTTCCTGTATAAGTGGCTACCGGGGTGAATTGAACATAAGACTTACCGTCTTCTTTTACGATAGAGTATGTTCCTTGACCAGCTACCGATACTTTACCTTCACCATCAGCTCCTACTAGAGTCAAAGTAGCTTCATTTAAATCAACAGATTTTTCAGTTCCATTTACAATCTCACTACCTTTGCTAAAGTTCAAGGTGTTTACATTTTCATCTTTGGCGTTAAGAACAACTTCAGATTTTTGAACAGCTCCCTGAATACCTGTAGTTGAAGCTTCGCTAGCAGTTGGGGTAACACCTAGAATGTTTGGTGTGTATTCACCACGTTTATCATTTTCTGGTTGCGTACCATTGTTATCTGAAACAACTACTTGGACAGCTTTTACCGCTCCAACATAAGCTTTATTGGTTGGTGTGAATGTCACAAGACCTGTTGACTTGTCAATACCGAAAGTTCCAATCTCATCACCAGCTTTAACATTACCATTATCTGCCGCAGCATAAGCTGGAGTTGTTGCGCCATCCGCTACTTCTGTACCTGTATTATCAAGAAGTTTATAGCTATCAGCCTTCAATGGGACTGTTTTTCTAGCTCCGTTTACTTCTGCAGAACCTGGGGTAAAGGTTGGTTTACCTGTTTGAATTTCCCCTTGAATATCTGTTGAAGATACCTTAGTTCCTTCTGGTTTCACTCCAATAACAGTTGGTGTGTAATCTGCCGTAGATGTTAATGGGTCAACTCCGTCTACTGTCAAGGTCAAAGTCACCTTAGCTGGATTTGGAGTTCCAACAAATGTTGGATTAGGAGTAAAGGTTACCTCACCCGTATCCGCATTAATTGCATAAGTACCTACAGTAGCTCCTGTATTATCTGTAGCATTTGTTGATTCTAAGCTATAAACTTTTGTACCATTTGTAGTAGAAGAAATCTTTGTTTTCTCTGCGTCATCAAAATTGAAGCTTGGAGTTCCTTTTTGAACTGCTCCTTGAATATCGCTAGTAGTTTCAGGCGTTCCTTCAATACCAGCTTTAACAGTAATGGTGTAGGTTGTAGTCGCTGTAGAAGTGTTCACTCCGTGATCAGTACCAGCAGTCGTATCCCCTACATTTGTTCCATCAACCAAGTTTGTATTACTATCTACAGCATTGACAGTAACACGATACACACCAACTTTTGTCAATTTAAGAGATGTTTCAGCTGGATAGTTGGCTGCGTCTCCAGATGTAGTCGATGCAAACACGGTGTTGCCATCTGGATCTGTAACAGTAATGCTTGTTACTTTTGTTTTATGACTTTCCTTGAATGCATCCTCTGCGTTACTTTCAGCCAACTTATTATCTTCAGCATCGCTGACACTCACCTTAGCACCAGTAGCAGCTGCAGGGCGGTCGATTAGGTTAACAGTTGTATTCAAGGTACTCTCGTAAGAATTCGAAGTAGCAGTTGGTTTCGAGTTGATGATAGTAGACGTACTAGTGTTTTCTGCCATAACTCCCTTAACAGTGCCAGTATAACCCGAACTAGTTTCAATTTTCCATGTGTCATCACCAGTCTTATTTGCTGTTACTGTAGACTTATCACTTGCTGTCCATTCATTACTATTTTTATCATAGGTAACAGTAATGTACATACCATTACCTATCTCAGTGTTCGCTGTGTCATCCTTGCTATAAGCTGTCTCAGTTAGAGTAACATCATTAACAGCCGTCACTTTGTTCGCATTGTTGTATGTTCTCTTATATTCGTACAAGTCAAACTTCATGGAGCCATCTGTTTGGGCACGGACTGAAACTTCTCGTTTGGTAATTGTATAATTACCATTGCCATCATTTGACTCTGTTCGCACCTCTGCATCAGAGGCTGCTAATTCATAACGACCTGATGTTGGATTGAGAGTTGCTGTATATTTCGTACCGTTTGTTGCAGAGTTCAACTCCACCTTGGTTCTCATGAGATTAGCCGTTACATCTTCAGTTTTAGCATATGCAGAAATCTTAGAAACCCCTGCTGTTGCCGTCGCTTCTGGTTTTACTGATAGAGAAAATTCAGTCCCTACCGTTCCAACTTCAGCCCCAACAGAAACCGCGGTATTCGTTGTTCCCTCTTGTACAACCCACTTGCCTGCTTTATTGGTTTTTAAAATAGTCTTGGAACCATCTGGTGTTGTAATTTCTGCATAGGTTGCCCCATTTGAAATCTCAACCTGTACGGTGCTGTCATAAGTGCTTATATTCTTTACCGTTACCTTAGGTGCGATGACAAAGGTCAATTCTCCACGACCTTCTTGTGTATCATAATTCCAACTTTGAGTAAAACCACTTGCTTGTTCTGTAAGGTTGTAATCTTTAGCGTAGGCAGTCACATGGTAAATCCCTGCCTTTGTTGGTGTTCCAGAAATCAGTCCCTTCCCATCATAGCCAACAGTTTTACCATCTTCAGCAATAGGAGTAGCCCCTGCGTTTGGTCTATAAGTCAAACCAGGAATGGCAGTATCCACCGTTGCCCCATTTGTTGAGATATTTCCTGAAATTCCAGAAGTCGCATTATTATTATATTCATTACGAACTTGAGTATCCGTACCATTAGCCAAAGTATAGGAAACCTTGGCTCTTTCAGTGGTTATACGGGAAGCAGATTCATCTTTGTAATGGATATCTACAGGTGCAATCGCTTCTCCGACGGTTCCCTTATAGACTTTATTATTACTTTCGATAATCGGAGCTGTCGTATCTTGCCAGCCAATCCAACCCCCACGTAAGTTCCGATAAAATGCACGTACACTTGCCTTGGTTTTGGTATTAGTATAAGTTACATAGGTTCGTGTATCATATACCCCGTTGGAACTACCTTCGAGAATCTTGCCTTCAATTGTGTCAGTGGCGGCATTATATTTTAACCCTTTAGGTAAGTTTGTCGGTGAAACATTTGAGATAGTCCAACCATCTGCCTTAGCTTTATCTGTTAGGTCAAAACGATCCTTAATTTTATTGATATAAACGCGGTCTTGACCTTGCTCATAGACATAGTGATAAATGTGGGTAGCTAGATACTCATATCCACCGTTAGCTTGATATTTTGAATTGTTACCACCCGAAATCGTCGAACCGTCTATACGTTTTTTATTTTTCCAAAAATCCGCCTCTACTGCCAAGTCTTCTGCTTGTTCCTTGGTTAAGGGATAATCCATACGTCCTTTATTATTGACTCCATTACCTGCGTTACCAGGATCTTTCTCTTCCCCTACACGTTGAGTAGAATAAACCACAGTTTCTAAAGTGCTAATATCCCCATTCCTTCGGTCAGTAGAAACATCTCCCCTTGTCGCTACAGTAGAAGTAAATGTATAGATATCCTCACCAGTATGATTCTCTTTTGTTGGAGAGCTAGCTTTAGCTGTGTAAGTCCCATCCCCATTTGGAGTTGAGATATAGTCACTGGCTGTTAGCAGCTGACTTCCCTCTTTCATCTCTTGACCATTGCGACTGTCACGACTACCTGAGTTTGAGCCTGTTACAAGGTTTACAAGGCTGTTGCGTACACGTTTTGCTTCTTGCACACGTTTTTCAAGTTCAGGGATTGTGATATTTGCATCCACAAGGCTTGATTTAATCAGTTGAAGAGTTGCTTTTGCACTTTCTATCACTACAGAATCTGTAGCCAACTTCTCTGCTTGCGGTAAGTAGCGAGCAAGGTCTTCTTGCACTGTTGCCAACTCTGCATTTGCTGCCTCAACTCGTTTTTCAGCTTCAGTTGCTGTTGGGGTAGCTGGTGTTGCTTCTACCTTATTTTCCACTGCAGCTGGTGTTTCTCCAAGAACTTTAGGCATACTTGCAATGATTGAAGCTTGTGAACGACTGGCTTTAGCGATTTTGTTCACTTCTAATTGACTTGCATTTTCTTTGGCAAGGATTCTTTTCGCTTCTTCCAGTACCTTCTCTGCATTTGCAATAGTAGATACCGGAACTTTAGTACGATTGATCTTGGACAAACGTAATTCCAACTCAGAGACTATATCCTTAAGACCAGCCTTATCTGCAACTGTTTCTGCAGAGGAGCTAGTTGCCACTGCTTCGGTATTCTCAGCGCTAGGTTGAGATGAGGCAGTATCTTCACCACCGTCCCTAGTTAGTACTGGCTCTGCACCATAAGTATTGGGTTTAGATGAGCTAGCACCTTGATTAGCACCCTCATCGCCTATGGTCGATGTTGGAGTAGCTGTTGAAGATGTTTCATTAACTCCTTCTACTTCTGTTGCTGATACCGCGCCAGCTCCGAGAAACATCAAACCAGCCGCAATCGCCACTGATGCTGCACCAAAGCTGTACTTACGAATACCGTAACGAATGTACTTCTCCGTTCTAAAATCTTGTTGACCTCTCTTCATGAGATTCAACCTCCTTTATGCATGTTTTTTAATATTGAATTGAAATATACAGACAAACAAAAAGCCCCCCCCCCCCTTAAATTTTTTAGCAATATTAAGAGGTTATCATTTTAAAAAGGGTTGCCTAATAATTATCAATATCGTTTAATATTGTATCATACGACTATTATTAATTCAAGTTTCATCTCCATATATTTATCGTTTCAATCCAATGTTGCCTTCGATACAATAGAACGTGCACAAGTTTCTAAACACTAACATAAATGTACTAGGATACGAAACTCCATTCTGAACAACTATTAGTATGAGTCTAGTAAAAGACTCAATTTTATAAGAAAAGGAAGTAAATATTTTCACGAAAAGCGCATATAATCAAGATTTTAAATACCCAATAGTATGCGATTTTCTAATTTTTAATACTTTGTATTCAGACTAACTCATTCCGTTTTCTTTATAGCTTGTTTCTATCTATTAACAAAAATGCATTGCCATAATCATACCGTAGAAACTTAACTCCTTTTATAAAAGCTGATAATATTTCCTTTCGCTTCCAGAGATTTCTATGAAAAAAAACGCCACATGGGCGTTTTCCTGTTCTTACGGTTTGATACGGTGCAACATACGTGGGAATGGGATAGCTTCACGGATATGTTTTGTTCCTGCTGCAAAGGTTACCATACGCTCGATACCGATACCAAATCCACCGTGTGGAACTGTACCGTATTTACGAAGGTCAAGGTAGAATTCATACTCTGTACGATCCATGCCAAGTTCATCCATCTTAGCAACTAATGCATCGTAGTCTTCCTCACGCATAGAACCACCGATGATTTCTCCGTAACCTTCTGGAGCAAGCAAGTCTGCACAAAGCACGCGCTCTGGATTTCCAGGAACTGGTTTCATGTAGAAGGCCTTGATGGCTGCTGGGTAGTTCATGACAAATGTTGGCACACCAAAGTGGTTTGAAATCCAAGTTTCATGTGGTGAACCAAAGTCATCTCCATGCTCAAGATGCTCGTAATCAGCGTCTTCATCATTTTCATGCTCTTGCAAGAGGTCAATAGCTTGATCGTAAGTGATACGTTTGAATGGCTCTGCAATGTAGCGTTTCAAGAGTTCTGTATCACGTTCCAAGGTTTCCAAGGCTTGAGGCGCACGGTCAAGAACACCTTGTAGAAGAGCTTTTACATAAGCTTCTTGCAAGTCAAGCGACTCATCATGTGTCAAGTATGAGTACTCTGCGTCCATCATCCAGAACTCAGTCAAGTGACGGCGCGTTTTTGATTTTTCAGCACGGAATACTGGACCAAAGTCAAAGACACGACCAAGTGCCATAGCACCAGCTTCTAGGTAAAGTTGACCTGATTGGCTCAAGTAGGCTGGCGTTCCGAAGTAGTCAGTTTCAAAGAGTTCTGTTGAATCTTCTGCTGCATTTCCTGAAAGAATTGGGCTGTCAAACTTCATGAAACCGTTCTTGTCAAAGAACTCATAAGTTGCATAGATAATAGCGTTACGGATTTGCATCACAGCCACTTGCTTACGAGAGCGTAGCCACAAGTGACGGTTGTCCATCAAGAAGTCTGTTCCGTGTTCTTTTGGTGTGATTGGGTAGTCTTGAGATTCACCGATCACTTCGATGTCTGTAATGTCCAACTCATAACCAAATTTAGAACGTTCGTCCTCTTTGACAATACCTGTCACATAAACAGAAGTTTCTTGGCTCAAGCGTTTGATGACATCAAACTTCTCAAGTCCCACTTCTTCACCATATTTTTCTACAAAGTTTGGTTTAAAGGCTACACCTTGAAAGAAGGCTGTTCCATCACGTAATTGCAAGAAGGCGATTTTCCCTTTTCCTGATTTGTTGGCAACCCAAGCGCCAATCGTCACTTCTTGACCAACATAGTCTTTTACATCAATAATCGTTACACGTTTTGTCATTATTTTTCCTTTTCTTTTTTATTCTTTATGGCAAACCACTTCTATATTGTTCCCATCTGGGTCAATCATAAAAGCAGCATAGTAAATCGGATGCTCACTGCGATAACCAGGAGCCCCATTGTCTCGCCCACCTGCCTCTATGCCAGCCTCATAACAAGCCTGAACCTCTTCCTTATTTTCTGCTAAAAAAGCAAAGTGAATAGGATCTTGTGTCCCCTGAGCCAGCCAAAAATCACCACCAGGATGAGGGCTATTTGGGGCATAAAAACTGATTAGAGAACTAGTCTTAAAAGCTAATTTATAACCCAAAGGAGCGAGAAAACTCCTATAAAATCCTTCTGAAATTTGTAAATCCTTTACCTTAATTTCAAAATGATCAATCATTCTCACTACCCATAAATGCTTTCAAGCGTTTAACTGCTTCTTTAAGCGTGTCTAGGTCTGTCGCATAGCTGAGGCGGACATTTTCTGGTGCTCCAAATCCTGCTCCTGTAATCAAGGCCAGACCAACTTCTTCAAGAATAGCTGTTGTAAAGTCTGTCACATCCGTATAGCCTTTCATCTCCATGGCTTTTTTAACATTTGGAAAGAGATAGAAGGCTCCTTGTGGCTTAACTACTTCAAAACCAGGGACCTCACATAATAGCGGATAAATGGTATTGAGACGTTCTTCAAATGCTTGACGCATAACTTCAACAGAATCCTGTGGTCCAGTTAGGGCTTCGATAGTTGCATATTGTGAAACAGCAGTTAGGTTAGAAGTTGTTTGACCTGTCAATTTGCTCATAGCAGCAATGATTTCTGGATCACCCACTGCATAACCTACCCGCCAACCTGTCATGGCATAAGCTTTTGATACACCGTTAATGACAATGGTTTGCTTGCGAATGGCTTCTGATAGACTAGATATTGGTACGAACTCATTCCCGTTATAGACCAAACGACCATAAATATCATCTGCTAAAATCAGAATGTCATGCTCAACTGCCCAATTTCCGATAGCCAAGAGTTCCTCGCGAGTGTAAATCATACCAGTCGGATTAGATGGCGAATTTAGCACCAAAACCTTGGTTTTGTCTGTGCGAGCTGCTTCCAACTGCTCTACGGTCACCTTAAAGTGATTGTCTTCCTTAGCTTGAACAAAAACTGGAATCCCTTCTGCCATCTTGACCTGATCTCCATAGCTGACCCAATATGGAGTTGGGATGATGACTTCATCACCTGGATTGACCACAGCCATAAAGAAAGTATAGAGTGAGAACTTAGCACCGGTAGCAAATGTGATTTCGTTGGCCGCTACGGAATAACCATAATAACGCTCAAAATAGGTATTGACTGCTGCTTTTAACTCAGGCAAACCTGAAGCTACCGTATAGAAAGAAGCACGTCCATCTCGAATGGCTGCAACAGCTGCATCTTGAATATTTTTGGGAGTATGGAAATCGGGCTGACCTAAAGTTAAGAAAAGTACATCTTTTCCTTCAGCCTTTAACTTCTTTGCTCTTGCATCACTAGCCAGAGTCACACTTTCTTCCATTTCTAAAACACGATTGGATAGTTTCATAGGCCCTCCTTATTGACCAATGCTCCTGTTTCAAAATCTACTAGATAAAAATCAGATCCTGACTTGACTTCCCAGATTGGTTTGTCTTGATAACGGCCAAAGGTAATTTTGTCAATCTCGCCAGCTCCTTTTTCCTTAGAAACGGCTTCCGCTTTTTCTTGTGAAACACCTTGATTTAGCTGATAAACGTAAATCTTATGGTCATCTTTTCCAATCAGGACAGCAAGTGCTTCTTGTTTTTTATTACGACCAAGAACGCTATAATAGGATTCCAAGCCATTGTATAAGTCAACCTGATCAGCCTGCTCTAATCCTGCATACTGCTGAGCTAATTTTTCTCCTTCACTTTTAGCTGTTTGATAAGGTTTCATACTCAGAAACACTAGATACAGAAAGGAAGCACTGATAACCACAAACAAAATCGTCATCCCTAGACCATACTGCCACAGTAGATTATTTTTTGCTTTGTTTTGTCTTTTTTTCACTCGTCTATTTTACCATCTATTAAGCTTTATTACAAGTGAATGCAAGAATACTCTTCGAAAACCTCTTCAAACCACGTCAGCGTCGCCTTACCGTACTCAAGTACAGCTTACGGCTAGCTTCCTAGTTTGCTCTTTGATTTTCATTGAGTATAAGCAACCAATTCTATTTCTTCCTTCAAAGCAAACTGATTTTTCTTAGTTAAAATCGAGTAAGAAAAGTAAAGACAGCTCCAAAATCAACCTATTAAAAAACCTGAGCTTGGCACTCAAGTTTTCAGAAATTATTTTAATCTAGGAAATAATTTTTTCATCCATTCTTTTAGCCAATTTTCCTAAAAAGATAGCCAGTAGAAGACTAATCATGACTAAAAAGAATCCTAGATAAAGAAATGTTACTACAAAGCCTAAATGGTCAATCAACCACCCTGTCAGTGGGAAGAAGACAATCATACTAAGGCTAAACATCATAGAGTAAACACTCAGCATGGTTGCCCTTACTTCACTTGGGAGCCGCTCTTGCAAATCATTGTCAAAAATAGGCTGAAAAAGAGCATATAGAGCATTACTAATCAAATAGACCAAAATATAGATTAGAGGTGTTCCAAAGTAGGACAGCAGGTAGGTAACTCCAGTCAGCAGGACGAGGACAGGGAAAAGTTTCAAGGCAGCATAGTTCTTTCCAATCTTACTCGCTAGATAGACTGCGACGATATTCAAGAGACTACCAAGTAGCATAACTGTTGAAATTTGCCAACTACTTAAATCTGGTAACTGATTTTGATAGTAAAAATAAAACATGCACATGAGTACTCCGACAATCTGAGACAAAATCATCCAGTTGAACAGCATGGGATTTCGCTCCAACTCTTCCTTAACAGTCCAAATAATCTGTCTCATAGTCACACTATCAGCTTTTTCTAGCTTGACACTAGGTTCTTTCAGCATCCAAATCAGGAAAAGAACTATGATAGAAGTCGCAATCATGATATAGTAGGTCAGGTGCAATTGACCATGGACAAAAAATCCCGCCAACACTGTCCCCAAAGACCGAGTTCCTTCTGCTACTCCTGACATAAAACTTGAAATAGATAAGTAACGCTCCTTTAGTCCAGCCTCTACAGCCGAGTCATAGACCATTGCTGCGCTTGTTCCCGAATCAAAATTATAAGACAAGGCACTCACCGCCATTGCTAGTGCATAAATCCAAAAATTTCCCTGCCCAACCAACATAAGAATAGAAGACACAATCCCTGCTATTCGGCTTAAATAAAGGTTGGTCTTATAGGAATAACGATCAGCCAACATTCCAGATGGAATTTCACAGAGAAGACTGGTCGCATGAAAGATACTCTCCAGAAGTCCAATCTGCCAAAGAGACATTCCGTTTTGACTGAGAAAGAGAATCCAAAAACTGGTAATCCCTAAAAATGCAAAAAACTCAACTCCGGCCATCAGGCCAATATTTTTCCGATAATTTCTTATTAACATCTTTTCTCCTTAACAAGTGTATTATTATTTCTTTTGTCCGTCACTTGTTAATCTGTTCCTTACATGATCTCCACCCCTTTTTAGAAGCATTCTTCAATGCCATTATTGTTCCTTTAATAATTTATGAAATGATACCGGAAAATAGCCCTTCTGCGCTTTCTATTGCTAGTTTTCTTGTTTATTTTAGCACTTATGCCATCATATTACAAGAGAATATAGGAATACTTCTATAAGATCAAAGTAAACCGAAACCTAAGTGAAACAGTTCTTACTTTTTCAATCACAAATGACTAGAATTTCAGCAATTTTATAATTTTCAAATAAACTCTGAGCAAATTTCTTGCAAGTCCTTTTGTTTTGTTGTAATATATTTTATAACAACGAGAGAATTCTCGGAAATTTAAGAAAAAGGAGACACATCATGTCTAAAAAAGTATTATTTATCGTCGGATCACTACGCCAAGGTTCTTTCAACCACCAAATGGCCCTCGAAGCTGAGAAAGCACTTGCTGGTAAAGCGGAAGTTAGCTACCTTGATTATTCAGCCCTTCCTCTCTTCAGCCAAGATTTGGAAGTTCCAACTCATCCAGCTGTAGCGGCTGCTCGTGAAGCGGTTCTCGCTGCTGATGCCATCTGGATTTTCTCTCCAGTCTACAACTTCTCTATCCCTGGAACAGTGAAGAACTTGCTTGACTGGCTATCTCGTGCCCTTGACTTGTCTGATACACGCGGCGCTTCTGCCCTTCAAGACAAGTTTGTCACAGTATCATCTGTAGCCAATGCAGGTCACGATCAACTCTTCGCTATCTACAAAGACCTCTTGCCATTTATCCGTACACAAGTCGTTGGTGATTTCACCGCTGCACGTGTTAATGACTCTGCTTGGGCAGACGGAAAATTGGTTCTTGAAGAAACAGTCCTAAACTCACTTAAAAAACAAGCTCAAGACTTGGTTAATGCGATCAAGTAACTAACATAATAAAAGCGAACAAGACTACTTTTCTGACACTCAGAAGACTAGCTTGTTCGCTTTTTTCTCATTTATAAACTAAAATAGCTGATGATACATATTGTCCAATACAAAATATCTGATTTCTATACTTCCTTAACAAAAACCAATTCCTGTGGCTGTGACAAATCTTCTCGGTAGTTAAATCCTGCAAATCTTAAGCGACGAGCTTCTTCCACCGTTTGTACTTGATTTTCTATCAAGGTTGTCAGGAAAGCACCACGCGCCTTCTTGGAAATGGTTGAGTGAATCTTCAGCTGACCACCCTTGTCCTCCATAAATTTGAAGGTCACCATCTTTTCTCTAATTTCCTTAGAAAATACAGTCTCAAATTCTGATGACAAGAGAGAGAAAATCACTTCTTCCTTCTTCAGAGCTTCATCATAAGCTGCCTTCCAATGGCTCTTCAAAGTCTTACCAGCGACTTTTAATTTCATCAAAAAGTCCAAACGGTGAGGTGCCATAGGTGACAAGGCTGGAACAACACCGTACAAGGCCGAGGTAATGAAGACATGATTTTCAAGATAGGCTTGTTCTGCCTCGGTCAGTTTGTCTCTCTTGATGTGACGGTACATAAGCCCATCAAAAAGTTTCAAGGCTGGGTAGTGTTGAGCAGTTTGCCTTTTCAAAGTTTGGATATGTTGAAATTCTTCCGCAGCCTTCTCAGCTGATACCTTGTAAAAACTCTCCAATTGACTAGCAGAATAGAGGGCCAAGGAATCAAGCACAGCCTGACTTTCTGGTTTTAAAGGAGTGGCTTCAATACTTGGCAAATCTGCATTCATTTCTTTTGCTGTTGGGATTAAAATTTTCATATTGATAGTGTAGCATATTTTTTAACCACAACCAAGAAATTCATCTGAAAAACCTCGGTTTGACCGAGGCTTCTCTATTTATTTTGGCCATCCTAACCAGACAGCCACGAGAACAAGGGCTAGCCCAGCTAAGCTTGTTAAGATAGATAAGAATTTATCTTTGTTCTCCTTGAACTGAGAAAAACCTATCTTCAAAGCAAGCAGTCCGAGTAGCATTGAAGCAAGCATCAAATAAAAACCCATTTCTTTGTCCTCCATTAGGCTTAATTTATTTTATTATAACATATATTTCTTAAATAAACCTTTTTTACTGTACTTTAAAGGTCTTGAGATAATTGTCTTTTCCTACTTGACCTTCGAAGGTTTTACCATTTTCAAGATAAGGAAGGTCATCAGATACAGAAGCCTTGACCTTGTAAATCTTGCCGTCAACTTTAAAGAAGTAGACGGTGTCTCCCTTGATAACAGCTGATTTGAGGTCTGCTACCACACCCTTGATGCTTTCTATTGTTGCATTATCAATCTCAAGGTCGTTTTTATTGGCGTACTTGCTGAGCAGCTCTTCCACTGTCGTAGCTACGATAACGTTTTGGTACTCGACTGCATCTACCAGGGCATACTCTTTGACCAAGCCAGCATTGTCCTTCAAGCCCATGATGTAGAGAGGCTTGTCATTGAGGTTGATGAGGATTGGGAAGGTTGCCTTGTAGGATTTCTCCTGAACAGCACCTTCTGCTGATTCACGGGCTGATTCTTCTGTCGCAGAAGCCAAGCTGTACTTAGTTATTTCCCCTGTCCGCATATTTTCAAGGATGAAACCAAGATTACTCTCATCTGCATTGGCCGATGTCACACCTGTGTAGAGATAGATGTCATTGCCGATAGATAAGTAATTATAGCCCTTGGTAGTCTGGGTCACGTTTTTCTTGGAAATCATAGCATTCCAGAAGCCGTCCTTGTACTTGCCGTTGTAGTTAATTTGCTCAATAGTTTCCTCAGCTGGATAGACCCTATCCACCCATTCTGGAACATCTGCCAAGCTGTATTCCTTGGTGTCTCCATTTGTGGCATCCAAGATAATGACTGAAACGGGACGAGGAACTGCAAGTCCAAATTGCTTTTGGTAAACCGTTGCTACATAGAAAGGGTTGCCCTCATCGTCTACCTCGAAAGATGGAGTCTTGAAGATTTTAGTTGGGTACTTCAAGCGCAGGTGACGTTTGACATCGCGGTTAAAATACTCTGAATCTGAATACTTGATTGGTGTCTTCAAGTCTACCAAGTCTGCATTCCCGGTTACCATGTCCACCTTGATATACTCGCCGATTCCCTTGGCTTGATTATTAAACCACTTGATAGGATCTGCGTATTCTAATGGTGTAACTCGATAAGGTTTCCCATCAATCGTCAATTGAGTATAGGTGTCTGCCGCTACGTACTGCGACACCTTATCCGTTAGGGAACCCAAGTAGCGGTCGCCAATTTTTTCAGCAGTACTTCTATCTAAGATAGGAACCTTACTGGTGTCAGTCTTAGGAAATTCAGTAAAGTCTTTTTCCGTAACCGTGACTACATTGGCATAATTTTTAGCCTGAAACATGCTGGAAGTCACCAAAGAAACCAAACCTGCTAAGAGAAGAATTCCTCCAATCGAAGCTAAAAGAACTTTCCCTAACCGATTGATTTTGAAACCCTCAAGATTTAAGGCAGCTTCCGCCTTGCCGTGGCGCACATGAACCGTTTTGACAAGGTTTATCCCCTTACCAAAGCCAAATAAGATTGCCACAACTAACAAATGCCCACAGAGGAAGAAGAGAAATTCCCAGCTGGTCAGGTTAAGGGGCGGTAAAAAGATATACCAGGTCGTTGCGATAAAAATAAGTTCAAAGATTATCCGTTTCATTTGCTTTCCTCCTAAATGATTCGTCCTTCCAAGTGATCCAGTTCATGCTGGCAGATCTGTGCTGGGAAACCTGTTAAAGTAATAGTCTGTTCCTGCCACTTGCTGTCACGATAGGCAACCCTTATGGTTTCATAGCGGGTCGTCGGTCGAACCCCAGCCAAGGACAAACATCCTTCCTCTGTCTCATAAGGTCCTTCAAAGGACAGGAGCACTGGGTTAAACATGACCACAGGAACCAAGCCCAGATTAAAGATAATCACGCGCTTCTTCACCCCAATCATATTGGCAGCCAGACCGACACAGGTCTCACGATTTGCTAAGAGTGTATCCTGCAAATCTCTGGCAAGATACAGATCATCCTGACTTGCCGGTTGAGATACCTGAGATAAAAACAAAATATCTTTTACAATTTTCTTTTCCACTTCCTCACACTCCTCTTGCTTTTTACTATATTATAGCAATTATAGCACAAAAGACAGCAACTGCAAGCCCTTTCCCTCAACTGTAGCAAAAAGCCATCCGAAGATGACTTTTTCTTTTTAAATCGCATTCTTGTCAAAGCCGAGTTTACGTTGGATAAACTTAACAATTTCGACGATGATAATCATTGAGAAGCTTCCAGCCATGACGATTCCCCATTGTGACAAGTCTAGTTTGGTTACGTGGAAGATTCCTTCAAGCGGTTCTACGACGATTGTTGCCATAAGAAGGATGAAGGATACCAAGATGGACCAGTTGAAGGTCTTAGACTTGAATGGACCAACTGTCAAGATGGATTGGTAAACAGATTTCACATTGTAGGCATGGAAGAGCTGAATCAAGCCAAGGGTTGCAAATGCCATAGTAAGGGCATCAGCATGAATGGCATGATTATCACCCACATGTACTGGATAAGCAAGGGCAAGGCCATAAACACTCATAACAAGGGCTGCTTGGAGTACACCTTGATAGATGATAGAACTCAAAACACCACCTGAGAAGAAGCTTGCCTTGCGTCCACGTGGTTTATGGGTCATAACACCTGGCTCCGCAGGTTCAACACCTAGAGCGATAGCTGGGAAGGTATCGGTTACCAGGTTGATCCACAAGAGATGAACTGGCTGCAAGACATCCCAACCAAACAAGGTTGATAGGAAGATAGTTAGTACTTCAGCAGTATTGGCAGAAAGTAGGTACTGAATAGTCTTTTGAATGTTTGAGAAGACCTTACGTCCTTCTTCCACTGCGACGATGATAGTCGCAAAGTTGTCGTCAGCAAGAATCATGTCTGAAGCCCCTTTAGAAACCTCTGTACCTGTGATTCCCATACCGATACCGATGTCTGCTGTTTTCAAAGCCGGAGCATCATTGACACCGTCACCTGTCATGGCAACGACTTTACCTTGTTTTTGCCAAGCCTTGACGATACGAACCTTGTGTTCTGGAGACACACGGGCATAAACAGAGTATTGACCAACTACTTTTTCAAAGTCTTCATCAGATAGTTCGTTGAGCTCAGCACCAGTTAAAACGTGGTCTTCGGTATCGTTTGCGTCAATAATTCCCAAACGTTTAGCAATAGCTTCTGCAGTGTCTTGATGGTCACCCGTAATCATGATTGGACGAATTCCCGCTTCCTTAGCCACACGAACAGCCTCAGCAGCTTCAGGACGTTCAGGGTCAATCATCCCAATCAAACCAGTAAAGATTAAATCATTTTCAAGCTCTTCAGAAGTGAGATTTTCTGGAATGCTATCGATAATCTTATAGGCACCTGCTAGGACACGCAAGGCTTGGTGGGCCATTTCAGAGTTGTTTGTGTGAATGAGGTTTGTAACCTTCTCATCAATCGGAGCAATATCCCCAGCCTTATCACGAAGAAGACAACGTTTCAAGAGTTGGTCTGGCGCACCTTTAACAGCTACGAGGAAGCGTCCATCTGCAAGTGGATGAACTGTTGACATGAGCTTACGTTCAGAATCAAATGGCAACTCAGCCACACGAGGATATTTCTCTAAGAAACCTTTGACATCGTAGCCCTTGTCCAAGACATACTGGATGAAGGCTGTTTCAGTAGGGTCACCAATCAAGTTTCCTTCTACATCAATTTTAGTATCATTTGCCAAGACAACTGAACGAAGCAGGGGCATTTCAAGACCTAGTTCAATGTCATCAGCTGAGTCATGTAGAACCGCATCGTAGAAGACTTTTTCGACGGTCATCTTGTTCATAGTAAGCGTACCAGTCTTGTCAGAAGCGATGATTTCTGTTGAACCAAGAGTTTCTACAGCTGGCAACTTACGAACGATAGAGTTTCGTTTAGCCAAAACTTGAGTACCAAGGGCAAGAACGATAGTTACGATAGCAGGAAGCCCTTCTGGGATAGCTGCAACGGCAAGGGCAACAGAGGTCATCAACTCACCAAGTGGACTTTTCCCTTGAATGAAGACACCCACTACAAAAGTAACAAGGGCAATAACCAAGATAGCATAGGTCAAGACCTTAGAAAGATTGTTCAAGTTTTGTTTGAGTGGTGTATCTGTCTCATCAGCGTCTTGAAGCATACCCGCGATATGACCAACCTCAGTATACATCCCTGTATTGACAACAATACCCATCCCACGACCATAGGTCACGTTAGAGTTTTGGAAGGCCATGTTGACACGGTCACCAATACCAGCATCTGCAGCAAGTTCAACTGTCAAGTCTTTTTCGACTGGCACAGACTCACCTGTAAGAGCTGCTTCTTCAATTTTAAGAGAGTTAGCTTCTAGCAAACGTAAATCTGCTGGTACCACATCACCTGCTTCAAGAGCAACAATATCTCCTGGAACCAATTCTTTAGAGTCAATCTCAGCCATGTGCCCATCACGAAGAACACGGGCTGCTGGACTAGACATGGATTTGAGGGCTTCGATAGCTTCTTCTGCTTTTCCTTCTTGGTAAACACCAAAGGCAGCATTGATGATAACCACGGCTAGAATGATAATGGCATCTGCGATATCTTCCCCACCAGAAGTCACGACTGACAAAATAGCTGCCGCAACTAAAATGATAATCATCAAATCCTTAAACTGCTCGATAAATTTGACCAGTATTGATCGTTTCTCGCCTTCTTCGAGTTCATTGTGGCCAAATTCTGCAAGGCGCTTTTCCGCCTCACTTGATGACAAACCTTTCTCGGTCGCATCTACAGCATTCAAGACCTCTTCAGGACTCTGAGTGTAAAACGCTTGGCGTTTTTGTTCTTTTGACATGTGTCTCCTCCTTGACATTGTGTGCAAAACAGACTCTCTTTCTGTCATATCTTTTCACGACAAACAAAAAGAGACCTGTTAATCATAACAAGTCTCGCTGTTTAAGATAGTGCCGGAAAGCATACTTTTCAGTATAAAATTCGGAATGACGACACTATCACAGGTTTCTGCCAGCTACTCCCTTGAGTAGTACTATTATACCAAATTTTGAAAAGTTTTCAAAGAGTAAAAACTGCCTTATTTGAATTTTCCCTTGAAAACCAGTATAATGGTAGAATGCTATGTGACTAGAAAGGAAGTTGAATGAAGCAATCTATCTCAAATCTCAAGTTAGCTGAGCGTGGGGCCATTATCAGCATTTCAACCTATTTGATCTTGTCTGCAGCCAAATTAGCAACTGGGCACCTCCTCCATTCATCCAGTTTGGTGGCTGATGGTTTTAACAACGTGTCGGACATCATTGGAAATGTGGCCCTCTTGATTGGAATCCGGATGGCACGCCAGCCTGCTGACCGAGACCACCGTTTTGGCCACTGGAAGATTGAAGATTTGGCTAGCTTGGTCACTTCTATCATCATGTTTTATGTTGGCTTTGATGTACTAAGGGATACCATTCAAAAGATTCTCAGTCGTGAAGAAACAGTCATTGACCCTCTGGGTGCAACTCTAGGAATCATTTCTGCAGCGATTATGTTTCTAGTTTATCTCTACAATACTCGCCTCAGTAAGAAATCCAACTCCAAGGCGCTAAAGGCTGCTGCTAAGGACAATCTTTCTGACGCTGTTACTTCACTTGGTACTACTATTGCTATCCTAGCTAGCAGTTTCAATTATCCCATTGTGGATAAACTGGTTGCTATCATCATCACTTTCTTTATCTTGAAGACTGCCTATGATATCTTCATCGAGTCTTCCTTTAGTCTTTCAGATGGTTTTGACGACCGTTTGCTTGAGGATTATCAAAAGGCCATCATGGAAATTCCCAAAATCAGCAAGGTTAAGTCGCAAAGAGGTCGCACCTACGGTAGCAACATCTACCTGGATATTACGCTAGAGATGAACCCTGACCTGTCTGTTTTTGAAAGCCATGAAATTGCGGATCAGGTCGAGTCTATGCTGGAGGAACGTTTTGGCGTCTTTGATACCGATGTCCATATCGAGCCAGCACCTATCCCTGAAGATGAAATTTTAGACAATGTCTATAAAAAATTGCTTATGCGTGAACAATTGATTGATCAGGGAAATCAACTGGAAGAACTCTTGGCTGACGATTTTGTCTATATTCGTCAAGATGGAGAACAGTTGAATAAAGAGGTCTATAAAGCAGAAAAAGACTTGAATTCAGCTATCAAGGACATCCAAATCACTTCCATCAGTCAAAAGACCAAACTCATCTGCTATGAGTTAGATGGTATCGTCCATACCAGTATCTGGCGCCGCCACGAAACCTGGCAAAATATCTTTCATCAAGAAACCAAAAAAGAATAGAGACATCCTGTCATGAGACGGGATTTTTCTATTCTTTTAGCTATCAAAGTCACTTAGATATTCATAGCGTTCGTATTTTTCAAGGAGTGCTTCGTTTTTCTCATCTAGTTCTTTTTGAAGAGTAGCTAGTTTGCCAAAATCAGAGCCATTGGTCTGCATCTCCTCTTCAATCGCAGCGATACGATTTTCCAAGGCTTCAATATCACCTTCAATGCTTGCCCACTCCTGCTTTTCTTGGTAGGTCATGCGTTTCTTGTCTTCACGAACCTTGACCACTTTTTCCTTTTCGGCCTTTTGCACTTGATTGGCCATCTCTGTTTCAAAGACTTTTTCATCAAGATAGTCGGTGTAATGACCAAAGAAAGGACGAATCTTGCCATCCTCAAAAGCGAGAATCTTAGTCGCTACCTTATCCAAGAAATAGCGGTCGTGACTAACAGTCAAAACTGGACCAGCAAAGCCTTGTAAGAAATTCTCCAAAACTGTAAGAGTAGCAATATCCAAATCATTGGTCGGCTCGTCCAAGAGAAGAACATTTGGTTTTTCCAAGAGCAATTTGAGGAGATAAAGACGTTTTTTCTCTCCCCCAGACAATTTCTCAATCAAGGTTCCATGTGTCGAACGTGGGAAGAGGAACTGCTCCAGCAACTCTGCAATCGAAGTCGTAGAACCACCGCTGGTCCTGACCTCTTCTGCCACTTCCTGCAGGTAATTGATCACACGCTTGCTTTCATCCAAGCCCTCAATTTGTTGAGAGAAATAGGCGATGCGAACAGTTTCCCCAATCACAACTTGTCCTGCTGTCGGCTCAAGAATGCCTGCAATCAAGTTAAGGAGAGTTGATTTCCCAACACCGTTGTCCCCAACGATTCCGATACGGTCTTTAGCCTGTACCAAGAGATTAAAATCTTGCAAAATGGGCTTGTTTTCATAGGCAAAGGAAACATCCTGAAACTCGATGACTTTCTTCCCAATCCGACTGGTTTCAAAGTTCATGGTCAAGTCTGTCTCAGCACTACTGCCTGAAACTTCCTTTTTCAAGTCATGGAAGCGATTGATACGAGCCTGCTGCTTGGTCGCACGCGCCTGCGGTTGTCTGCGCATCCAGGCCAATTCTTGCTTATAAAGTTGTTCCTTTTTGTGGAGAAGAGCCGCATCGCGCTCGTCCTGTTCTGCCTTAAGGCGAACATAGTCCTGATAATTTCCCTGATATTCGGTCAAGCCTGCTCGGTCCA
The DNA here is from genome assembly GCF_013276755.1 of Streptococcus sp. 5004. GTDB lineage: Bacteria > Bacillota > Bacilli > Lactobacillales > Streptococcaceae > Streptococcus. The sequence goes on from NZ_VMLP01000027.1 coordinate 21,871, forward strand.
ACTCGAAAATCCGTGTTGACAAAGCGTCTAGGAAATAACGATCGTGGGTAATAAAAAGGACGGTCTTCTTGGAATTTTTCAAAAAGAGGGTCAGCCACTCGATGGTCGCAATGTCCAGATGGTTGGTCGGCTCATCCAAAAGCAAGAGGTCGTGATTGCCAAGTAAAACTTGCGCCAACTGGACCCGTCTTCTTAGACCACCTGACAATTCTCCAACTGGAGTGGATAAGTCTTGAATCCCCAGCTTGCTAAGAACCGTCTTGACCTGACTCTCAATTTCCCAAGCTTGAAGAGAGTCCATTTCTGCCATGACACGTTCCAAACGGGCCTGCTTGTCCTCACTATAGTTGAGCATAATCAACTCATACTCACGAATGAGCTGGATTTCCTTGAGATCGCTGGAGAGGACCGTATCCAAGACTGTCTTTCTATCATCAAAATCAGGATCTTGGGTCAAGTAACCAATCTGGTAATCATTCTTAGCCGAAAAGGGACTGACGTCACCATCAAAGCCAGAAACACCAGAAAGAACATCTAAAAGGGTGGTCTTCCCCGTTCCATTGACACCAATCAGACCAATTCTGTCTAGGTCATGGATAATAAAGGAAATATCCTTAAAAACGGTCTTGTCACCAACGGATTTACTTAGTTTTTCAACGATAAAATCACTCATTTTTTCTCCCTCAGATAAGCATGGATGGCTTGACGGTCATTTTCCAATTCTCCATCGACAATGGCATACTCAATCTCTGTTAAAATCTCTCCCAAGTCTGGTCCCGGCTGATAGCCATATTCCTTGATCAAAATACCACCGTTGATTTGGATTTCTTTCTTGTCATGAATGGTCAAACTCTGATAGGTTTCTGTGATGGCTTGTGGGTTGACTTCTTTTCCTTGGGCCTGACGAAGATTTTCAGCCTGTAAAAGTAAATCCAAGTCAAAGCGATAACAATCGCGCTTGCTCAACTCTCCCTTTTCACGCAAGGCCAAAATAGTCAGCAAATCCTGTACTTGCTTGGCAAACTGACGTGAGGTCTTCCAAGCTTTCAAAAATGGCTGCGCATTTTCAATCTCCAAAGCCGACAGTAGAGCCGACCAAGCTTGTTCAGAGGATTCAAAGGTAAAATCGGTCTCTAATTCAAATAGTCTGTTGATCTTGTCCTGGCTAGCTGCCATATCAGGGAGATAATCATAAGCTTGACTCTCAATCATGGAAGCCAAGCCCCTTCTCCAAAACGGAGACAGCAAGAGTTTATCAAACTCAACGAAGGTACGCTCTACAGAAATTTTCTCCAAAAGCGGTGTCAAGGTCTTCATAGCTTTAAATGTTTCTGACTCAAGTTCAAAGCCAAGGCTGGCCTGAAAACGGAAACCACGCATAATGCGCAGAGCATCTTCGTTGAAACGCTCACTAGCCACTCCAACTGCCCGCAAGACTTGCTTTTCCAAATCGTCTAAGCCATGGAACAAGTCTATGATTTCTCCTGTCTCATCCAAGGCAAAGGCGTTGACTGTGAAATCACGACGCTGGAGGTCTTCCTCTAACGAACGCACAAAGGAAACCGCACTTGGTCTACGATAGTCCACATAGACATCCTCTGTCCGAAAGGTGGTTACCTCATACTCCTCATCCCCATCTAAAACCAAGACAGTTCCATGATCGATTCCGATATCGGCTGTTCGCGGAAAAATCTGCTTGGTTTCTTCTGGATAAGAAGACGTCGCAATATCCACATCATGGATAGGGCGATTGAGAAGGGCATCTCGAACAGAACCCCCAACAAAATAGGCTTCAAAGCCTGCTTCTTTAATTTTTTCTAATACTGGTAAAGCCTTCTGAAATTCAGAAGGCATTTGCGTTAATCTCATAATAAGTGTTCTAATCCATAGACAAGCTCATGACGCTTGACAACTTCTTTAATTCCCAAATTGACCCCTGTCATGAAGGAGCTGCGATCATAGGAGTCATGACGGAGGGTCAATCCTTCTCCTTGATTGCCAAAGATGACTTCCTGATGAGCTACCAAGCCTGGCAAACGCACTGAGTGAATACGCATGCCATCAAAGTCAGCACCACGGGCACCTGCAATCAATTCTTCCTCATCAGGCGCGCCTTGCTGAATAGACTCTCGAACCTCTGCCATCAACTCAGCTGTTTTAATGGCTGTTCCACTCGGAGCATCCTTTTTCTTGTCATGATGGAGCTCGATAATCTCCACATGTGGGAAATATTTAGCTGCCTGCGTCGCAAATTGCATGAGCAAGACAGCACCCAAGGCAAAGTTAGGGGCGATCAAGCCACCCAAGTCTTGGGCACGAGAAATTTCTTTTAGCTCTGCAATTTCTTCACTAGTAAAGCCTGTCGTTCCAACTACTGGAGCAAAGCCATTTTCAAGAGCAAAACGTGTATTTTCGTAGGCAACAATTGGAGTAGTAAAATCTACCCAGACATCCGCTTCAAAGTCTGCTAAATCAACCTTATCCTTGAAAACAGGAATACCCTGCCATTCTGACTCAGACTCAAAAGGATCCAAAACTGCTACCAAGTCCAATTCTGGATCAGCCAAGACCATCTGACAAGCAGCTTGGCCCATCTTTCCCTTAAAACCAGCAATAATTACTCGAATACTCATCTCTACTCCTGTCTAAGATACAAAGGACGTTGGCTGCCCATGAAAAATAGGGAATGGCGCTGACTTTCCACGAAAGGCAAGACAGGCATCTTTTTTCAAGAGGCAGGTAGTCCGTGTTCAATTGCTAAAATACAAGCCATCTTAACTAGTCTAGAAGTGCCAACTAAATCACTGGAATATAACCCAAGGCAATACTTCCTGCTCCTAGGTGGGTTCCAATGACACTACCAAATGTAGCAAGTGAAACATCTGAACTCAATCCAGATTCAATCAAGTGCTGACGCAATTCCTCAGCCTTTTCAGGAGCATTCCCATGAATGACAATGACACGATATTGCCCTGAAGCTGTTTCTTCCTTGATAATCTCAATTAAGCGCTTGGTTGCTTTCTTTTCCGTACGAACTTTTTCGTAAACTTCAATCACACCTTGGTCATTGAAATAGAGGATTGGCTTAATGCTAAGCAAATTGCCCAAAATAGCAGCACCATTTGAAAGACGTCCACCTTTGACCAAGTGGTCCAAATCATCTACCATGATAAAGGCTGACGTACGACTGATTTGAATGGCTAGCTTATCCTGAATGCTGGCAAAATCATCGCCCTGGTCTCGCCAGTTAAAGACGCTTTCAACCATGATACCCAGAGGAGCACTTGTAATCAAAGTGTCTGGAAAGGCAATAGTTAAACCTTCATAGTCATCCACCATATACTGGATATTTTGGTAAAAACCTGAAATTCCAGAAGATAGGAAAAGCCCCAAGGCATGGGTATAGCCTTGTTCTTTGAGCGAAGTTAAGATTTCATCTAACTTGGCAATGCTTGGTTGACTGGTCTTAGGCAATTCAGAAGCCTGAGCCATTTTTTGGTAAAATTCCTCAGCAGTCAGATTGATACCTTCGACATACTCCTCACCATCAATATTGACAGGAATATCCAAGACAAACAAGTCTTCTCTTTGCAAGGTCTCTGCACTGAGATAGGCAGAGGAATCTGTAATAACAGCTAGTTTCATATTAGAACTCCAAATTGATTCCTGGTAAGTCTAATGCAATTTCAGTTACTTCGTAAGTCAAACGGTTAAGCATGTTCAAACTTGGACGAGCCAAAGTTTCCACTTCTTCTTGGCTCAATTCACTTGGTTCATTGACAATACGGCCATCGATATGGTTTACTTGTGAAATAGTTCCACTAATGACAAACTTATCAAATACAATCATAAATGTCAAGATAACAATCAAGGAAGTCACTTGATTTTCTTGATCATGTTGGAGCAATTGGAAGTTCACATCCACCTTAGTTTCAGGAGCTCCATTTTCATTTTCCCATTCAAAATTACGCGCATCAAAATGATACTGACTAACAAATTCTTGTTCACGTTTAAGATTCATGTCTTTCTCCCTCGGCTACAATATTATAAGCTATTGTACCATAATTTTTTATTTTCATCTAGTTTTCTAGGATTTAGTCAATCCCGATTTCAGCTCGCACTACGTCAGCGATGGTATCAACATAGTAGTCCACTTCTTCTGTTGTAGGCGCTTCTGCCATAACACGCAAGAGGGGCTCTGTTCCACTTGGGCGAACAAGGATACGTCCATTCCCCGCCATTTCAGCTTCCATCTTCTCGATGATAACCTTGATAGCTGGCACTTCCATAGCCTTTTCCTTCATGGCATTTTCCACTCGGATATTAACTAATTTTTGTGGGTAAATGGTTACTTCTCCTGCCAACTCTGACAAGCTCTTACCAGTTTCCTTCATGATTTTAGTCAATTGGACAGCGGATAATTGACCATCACCTGTTGTATTGTAATCCATCAAGATCACGTGGCCAGACTGTTCACCACCGAGGTTGTAGCCTGATTTTCTCATTTCTTCAACAACGTAGCGGTCGCCAACTGCAGTTACTACCTTGTTAATACCTTCGCGGTCCAAGGCCTTGTGGAAGCCAAGGTTGGACATAACAGTTGTCACGATTGTATTTTGAGCCAATTGTCCTTTTTCAGAAAGGTATTTCCCGATGATGTACATAATCTTATCACCATCGACGATGTCCCCATTCTCATCGACAGCAATCAAACGGTCACTGTCTCCGTCAAAGGCCAAACCAATAGCTGATCCGCTTTCTTTGACCACTTCTTGAAGGGCTTCTGGGTGAGTTGAACCAACATTAAGATTGATGTTAAGACCGTCTGGTGTTTCCCCGATAACCGTCAATTGGGCACCAAGGTCTGCAAAGATTTGACGGGCACTTGTAGAAGCTGCACCGTTTGCTGTGTCCAAGGCAACCTTCATTCCTTCAAGAGGAGTTCCAGTTGAAACAAGGTAGCCTTCATACTTACGCAAGCCTTCTGGATAATCTACCAAGGTTCCTAAGCCTTCTGCACTTGGACGTGGCAGAGTGTCTTCTGCAGCATCTAGCAAGGCTTCAATTTCTGCTTCCTTTTCATCATCTAGTTTGAAGCCATCACCGCCAAAGAACTTGATTCCGTTATCAAGGGCTGGGTTGTGGCTAGCAGAAATCATGACACCCGCACTAGCTCCCTCAGTTTTTACCAAGTAAGCTACTGCTGGTGTTGCCAGAACACCTAGTTTGTATACGTGAATACCAACTGAAAGGAGACCTGCTACTAGGGCAGATTCTAGCATTTCCCCTGAAATACGTGTGTCACGTCCTACAAAGACTTTCGGTGCTTCCGTTTCATGTTGACTGAGAACATAGCCTCCAAAACGTCCTAGTTTAAAGGCTAATTCCGGAGTAAGTTCTACGTTAGCTTCTCCACGGACTCCATCAGTCCCAAAATATTTACCCATTTTATAAAATCCTTTTCCTATTTTTAATTCGTTTTTGAACTAGTTGCTTTCGTTGACGAAGATGTCTCCGATGAACTGCTTGTTGTTGAATTTGATGTGCTTGAACTTGGTGCTACTGGTTTTGTAGTCACCTTCATTATTGTATCAAAGGGAGTGATAACTGCTGGTAAGACAACACCATTGCGGTCGATTGCCTGCAAAGGTACTGAACCACTGTAATTACCTGTAATCCGTTCACTAGTTGGCAAGACAGCGATAATCTTATCAATTCTATCCAATGTCTCTTGGTCACTCGTAATCGACACTTCTTCATCTGACAGCGTGACATTTTCAATCTGTACCCGACTATCAATTTGACTAGGGTCAATCTCTGGTACAACCTTTACCTTATTCTTCTGAGCCTTCTTACCAATCTTGACTGTAATTTTTTGCGGAGTCGCCACAGCGGTCAGCCCATTGGGTAAATCTTCAATGCTCAAAGGAACTTCAATCGTTCCAACACTGGCATCTGTTAGGTCAGCAGTAACCTTGAATTTACGTGTGCTTTCTTGCATTTCACTAGCTAGCGATAGGCGATTTGCACCAGTCAAGACCACTGATACTTCTGAAGCAAAACCGCTAATAAAATACTCATCACTATTATAGCGTATGTCAATAGGGACATTTGTTACTGTATTCGTATAGGTTTCCGTTTTTACCTGCCTAGCACTGGTACTGTTTTGAAAATTCGTCGCCGTAGCATAGACAAATAAGACACAAGCAAAAAAGAGTGAGGATATGATATATAAACTATTTTTTCTCATGTTTCCATCCTCCTAGCAATCGTTCTTTAAAACTAAGACCTGCTTCCTCTTTTGGAAGTAAGATTTCACGTAATTCTGTTTCAAATTCATCAAGTGTTAGGTTGTGCTTAAAGCTTCCATTATAGGTTATCGAAATTCCTCCCGTTTCCTCTGATACGACAAAAGTCAAGGCATCTGAGACTTCTGATAAACCAATAGCCGCCCGATGTCTGGTTCCAAATTCCTTGGAAATTCCTGTACTTTCTGTCAAGGGCAGATAGGCAGACGTCACAGCGATACGTTCTTCTCTGATAATCACCGCACCATCATGTAGGGGAGTGTTGGGAATAAAAATGTTAATGAGAAGTTCTGCAGAAATCTTAGCATCTAAGGGAATTCCTGTCGAAATATACTCCTGCAAGGTACGTACACGCTGAATAGCAACCAAGGCCCCGATTTTACGAGGACTCATGTATTCAACAGACTTAACAAAGGCACGAATCATCTGTTCCTCAGCACTAATAGGGGCATTGGAAAAGAAATCTGTCGCTCTTCCCAAACGTTCCAAACCAGTCCGAATCTCTGGAGAGAAGATAACAACCGCCGCAATAACCCCATAAGTAATAATTTGATTGATCAACCAAGAAATCGTAGTCAAGCCAATCATATTTGCAAGGATTTGAGCTAAAATAAACACCAAAACTCCACGTACCAAAATCATAATCTTGGTTCCTGCAATAGCTTTTGTAAAATGATATAAAATATAAGCAACAATCAAAATATCAATCAGATTGATAGCTATCGTCCATGGACTTGCAAACAAACTGGTCCAATATTGCAGATTGGATAATTGTTGAAAATTCATCCCTGATATCCTCCCTATCAAAACACTTTCGTCCTATTATACCATTTTCTGGCATTTTTTTCCCTATCCTAGTCCATTTTACATTGAGCAAAAATATGATACAATAAACTGACTAGAAAAAACAAAGGAGAAACCATGTCTCAACTCTATGATATTACCATTGTAGGTGGTGGTCCTGTCGGGCTTTTTGCAGCCTTTTATGCCCACCTACGCCAAGCCAAGGTTCAAATCATCGACTCTCTTCCCCAACTGGGTGGACAACCTGCTATTCTCTACCCTGAAAAGGAAATCCTAGACGTCCCAGGCTTCCCAAATCTGACTGGAGAAGAGTTGACTAACCGCTTGATTGAACAGCTAAACAGCTTCGATACCCCTATTCATCTTAATGAAACGGTTCTTGAGATTGAAAAACAAGAAGAAGGATTTACCATCACGACTTCTAAAGGAAGTCACCTGACTAAAACAGTTATCATCGCTATGGGTGGCGGTGCCTTCAAACCACGTCCTTTGGAACTAGAAGGCGTTGAGGGCTATGAAAATATCCATTACCACGTTTCCAACATCCAGCAATACGCTGGTAAGAAAGTGACGATTCTTGGTGGGGGAGACTCAGCAGTGGATTGGGCTTTGGCTTTTGAAAAAATTGCACCAACCACCCTTGTTCACCGCAGAGATAATTTCCGTGCCTTGGAACACAGTGTTCAAGCCCTGCAAGAATCATCTGTATCCATCAAGACACCATTCGTTCCTAGCCAACTCCTTGGAGATGGAAAAGCACTCGATAAACTTGAAATCACAAAAGTCAAATCTGATGAAACCGAAACGATTGACCTAGACCACCTCTTTGTCAACTATGGTTTCAAATCTTCGGTCGGTAATCTTAAAAACTGGGGGCTCGACCTCAACCGCCACAAGATTATCGTCAACAGCAAACAAGAATCTAGCCAAGCAGGTATCTATGCTATCGGTGACTGCTGCTACTATGACGGAAAAATTGACTTGATTGCGACAGGTCTCGGAGAAGCTCCAACTGCTGTCAATAATGCTATCAACTACATCGACCCTGAGCAAAAAGTACAACCAAAACACTCTACTAGTTTATAAAAAAGAACCACGAGTCACATAGGATTCGTGGTTTTAAAATGAACTACACCTCAAAAGTTAGACAGAAATACATCTAACTTCTGATATGCAGCCCACCTTCTCTTTGCTCTTGTTTGAATAAGAAATTTTTTGAAGAATCATTAGATTATACAAAGTATTCATATCAGCCTTTTAAAGCTATATAAAAACTCTCCAACTATTCTATTATACCATATAAAAAAATAAATAAATAGACTTGTTTTTTTCTTTTTTTGACGTATACTAATAATAGAAAGCGCTTTAAATAAAATAAAAGGAGGTTTTATGAGGAAAGTAAATAAGGACATTTTATTCTTAACTGGAATCATAGTTTTATGTTTTGGTTTTTTATTATTTCACATCAACCCCTATTATGCCGAACCCTATGCGACACTGAAAGAAAGAATAAATTTATTCTTTTGGCAACTATATTGGAGACCTGTAGGAACTCTCAGTATTATTTCGGGTTGCATTATAACTTTCAAAGGATTGAAAAAATAATCTTTTACTCATGAAGAAAGGAAATTTGTTATGATTAAACTGAAACTATTGTTTTTCTCTCTACTATCAAGTCTATTATTCTTAGTCACAACATCTACGGTTTTTGCTGATGTCTATCCTGGTACAAATTATGAAATTGTATCTAATCGTATTGTAAAAGATATCAACACAGGAGAGTTATTGTCATTTTATACGACTGAACTTAGAGACGCCTATTTAGAGTCTAAATCTACGTATCAGACTCGTTCTAATGCAACTGGTGTTGCAGACTATAGAACTAAATACTCTCACTCTTACAAGAAAAGCACCACATCAGGTCCTGTAAGTTCAACTGCCTATGGTGGAAAAGCTGGAGCTACTCTGACTGTAGGTGCAGGTGTTAGCTTTTCTGCTCCGGAGTCTGGAGCTGGACTTAGTTTAAATCACTCAGTCTCCCATAACGTACCACCCTACACTTATGGTTATATTAGACTAAAAGCATCTTACACAGTAAACGTTCGTAAACTAGAAGTTAGATACTTAGGCACCAACAAATGGGTTCCAGCTGGTGAAACCTCTACTATATCGAATGTTAGCGTTTGGAGCGAACTGGTCACTTGGAAATAACTCATTAGAGACTGGGTAAAAACTCAATTTCAGGAGAAAATGAAATAAATTTTCTCACAATAAAACGCATAGTATTACGGTTCAAGTCAACACCGGATATTATGCGTTTTTGATTTTAAAGAGCCAAATTTCTTAACTTAATGACATTGCTTTTTGCCCAACCTCTTTTTATTTCAAAAAAGAACCTCGCAAAACAAGAGCCTGGTTTTATAGTTCATCAGCTAATTTATTTATTTTTCTGAGTCTGTGGTTGACACCACTTTTGGTCAGAGGGGTGCTGAGGCTATCTGCCAACTGTTGGATAGAGTAGTCTGGGTGCTGAATCCGCAACTGCGCTACTTCCTGCAAATCCACTGGCAGATTTTCTAAGCCTATAATATCTTTGATTTTGCTGATATTGTTGATAGTCTTCATGCTGGCAGAAACTGTCCGAGCAATATTAGCTGTCTCGGCATTATTGGCTCGATTAAGATCGTTACGAGTTTCCCGCAAAATCTTAACCCGCTCAAAATCATCACGCGCCTTCATGGCTCCGATTACTATAAGAAAGTCCATAATATCTTCGGCACGCTGGAGATAGGTCACAGCTCCCTTCTTGCGTTCAAGCACCTTGGCATCCAGTAAAAACTGCTGGAGAAGGGAGGCAATCCCTTGCGCGTGGTCCAGATAAACAGAACTGATTTCCAACTGATACTTGCCTGACTCAGGGTCACGAATGCTTCCATTTGCCAAGAAAGCACCACAGAGATAGGCACGACCTGCTTCCTCATCCGATAAAATCGCCTCATCAATACCTGTTTCCAGACCAAAGAAGGAGTCTGCCAAGTGCAAATCACTTAACAAATCCTGCACCTTTTCATCTGTAAAAACGGTATAGACCCGATTCTTGCGGAGATTGCTTCTTTGGTGGTGACGTATTTCCGATTTGATTTCATAGAAATGGAGAAAGGACTCATAGAGGTGACGAGCCAGTTTGGCATTTTCTGTCACGACGGACAAGGTCAGGCCCGAGGTCGAGAGACCGATGCTACCAGACATCTTGATAATGGCAGATAATTCATGCCGGCTTAGATGGTGCTGACCTAGGATTTCTTCTTTTACTGCTACTGTGAAACTCATTTTCTCACCTGTATAATCCGCATCAACTCATCCACTATCAAATTCCCATCGTGGAAGGCACCACCATTTTCCAGACGGAGGAAGTTGGATGAAATCACGCGCGGAACTTGCTTACAAAGACTTGCAAAATCATGTTCCACCTGCACCAAGTATTCATCAAACCGGTTGGAATTCATGTATTCCTGAGGCACTTTTTCGATATTTACCAAGACAGTATCGATAAAAGGGCGACCAAGATGACGATGCAAGACCTCCACATGATCACTATCTGTAAAGTGTTCTGTCTCCCCACGTTGGGTCATGATATTGCAGACATAGGCGATTTCTGCCTTAGTTTCCAAAAGCGCCTGCCCAATTTCCTTAATGACAATATTGGGCAAAATAGAGGTAAAGAGAGAGCCAGGCCCTAGGACAATCATGTCACTTTCAAGAATGGTCTGCACTACTCGACGACTGGCCAGAGGCGTATCATCGTTGAGGGTATTGGTCACATAGACATGGTCAATCATGCCTGGATGGTCTGCAATATGACTCTCTCCAGCCACTTCTGTCCCATCCTGAAAGACTGCATGCAGGGTCAAAGGATGGTCACTGGAAGGATAAATTTTCCCTGTTGTATGGAAAAATTTGCTCAATAACTGCATGGCATTATAGGTCGAACCCTGCATTTCTGACAGGCCAGCGATAATGAGATTTCCCAATGGGTGGCCAGCAAAGGCTCCCGCATCCTCAGAAAAGCGGTACTGAAAGACCTTCTCATAAAACTTAGGCATATCCGACATGGCCACAAGGACATTACGAAGATCACCTGGCGGTGTCAATTGCTGCATATTTTTTCGGAGTTCACCTGATGAACCACCGTCATCCGCTACCGTTACGATAGCAGCGATTTCCACATCTTTTTCACGCAGACTTTTAAGAATGACGGGGATCCCAGTCCCTCCACCAATCACCGTTATCTTTGGTTTTCTCATGAACGGTTTACCGTTTCCTTTCTTCGGTCTTTGTCACGATGCCCTTCATTGACAGGCCAATTCTTGGATAAGTCCTGCGCCAAGTGTTTGGCAAAGGCCACACTACGGTGTTGTCCCCCTGTACAACCCATGGCAATGGTCAAAACGGACTTACCTTCCTTTTGGTAACTTGGCAAAATCGGCTCAATCAAGGCCAACAAATGTTGATAGAAGTCTTCTGACTCAGGATGATTCATGACATAGTCATAAACTGGTTCATCTACACCCGTTTGGTTTCTCAGTTCTGGAAGATAATATGGATTTGGCAAAAAGCGCACATCAAAGACTAAATCTGCATCAATCGGGATTCCATATTTAAAGCCAAAAGACATGACTTCGATACGGAAAGACTGGGCTTGTTCTTGATCTGAAAACTGCTCTGCAAGGGTTTTACGCAGTTCACGAGGAGTAAGTTCAGTTGTATCCACCACATTTTGGCTCATATTTTTCAAAGGTGCCAAGAGTTCACGTTCCAGCTTAATTCCATCTAAAATACGACCGTCTGCTGCTAATGGATGACTTCGTCTGGTTTCCTTGTAGCGCGCGACCAATTCCTTATCTGCTGCGTCCAAGAAGAGGATTTTAAAGTCCAGTTCTTCCTTGTTTTCCAACTCATCCAAAACAGTTTGAATTTCTGAAAAGAAAGAACGGCTGCGCATATCCACCACCAAGGCCAACTTATGGTCGTCTTCCTTTGTTTCCACCAACTGCAAAAACTTAGGCAAGAGAGCTGGTGGCATATTATCAATGGTAAAATAACCTAGATCCTCGAAGGACTGAATGGCTACAGTTTTTCCCGCACCACTCATCCCTGTCACAATCACCAAGTGAAGTTGTTTCTTTGTCATCTTTTTCTCCTTATATCAAAAGAAGTTTGGCAACACCAAACTTCAACTAGTTTATCCAATCTCTGCGATGACTTCAATTTCGACTTTTACATCACGAGGAAGACGAGCTACCTCTACTGCTGAACGAGCTGGAAATTCCTCTTTAAAGGCCGTTTGGTAAACCTCGTTAAAAGGAACAAAGTCGTTCATATCGCTCAAGAAACAAGTTGTTTTGACAACATGGTCAAAGTCAGTTCCTGCCTCTGCCAAAATAGCACCGATGTTTTTCAAGACTTGTTCTGTCTGTTCTTGGATAGTCTCTCCTACGATTTCCCCAGTTTCAGGAGATAGGGGAACTTGACCGCTAGCAAACAGAAGATTGCCAACGATTTTTCCTTGAACATATGGTCCGATAGCCTTTGGAGCTTTGTCTGTATGAATTGTTTTTGCCATTTCTTTACCTCATAATTTTTCTAAAATTGCATCCCAAGCCTCATCCATCCCTGCCTTGCTGACAGATGAAAAGAGGATAAAGTCGTCACTTGGGTCAAAGTTTAATTTCTTTTTGATTGCTGATTCGTGCTTGTTCCATTTACCACGTGGAATCTTGTCTGCCTTGGTCGCCACAATGATGACTGGAATCTCATAATACTTAAGAAATTCGTACATCTGTACATCATCTGCTGATGGGTCATGACGGAGGTCAACTAGACTAACAACTGCACGAAGATTTTCCCGAGTCGTTAGGTACTCCTCAATCATGCGCCCCCACTTTTCACGTTCCTTTTTAGAAACACGGGCATAGCCATAACCAGGCACATCCACAAAGCGCATCTTGTCGTCAATGTTAAAAAAGTTGAGAAGCTGGGTTTTCCCAGGTTTCCCTGACGTACGAGCCAGATTCTTACGATTCAGCATAGTATTGATAAAGCTAGACTTGCCAACATTTGAACGCCCTGCTAGGGCAATCTCTGGTAGTTCATCCTGCGGATAGTGGGACTTGTTAGCCGCACTGAGCAAGATTTCAGCATTATGTGTATTAAGTTCCATAGTCACCTCTAGGCTGTTTCTAGGATTGGTTTATCCGTTCCATCGACAGCTTCTTTTGTGATGCGGACCAATTTCACATTTTCCTGACTCGGTACTTCAAACATGACATCTAGCATGGTTTCTTCAATAATCGAGCGAAGACCACGCGCCCCTGTCTTGCGTTCGATAGCCTTATTGGCAATTTCCTGAAGGGCTTCATCGTCAAATTCCAACTCGACATCATCATAAGAAAGCAAGGTTTGGTACTGTTTGACCAAGGCATTTCTTGGCTCTTTCAAGATACGAACCAAATCATCTACTGTCAACTGTTCAAGAGCAGCAAAGACTGGCAAGCGTCCAATCAACTCAGGGATAATACCAAATTTTTGAATATCTTCTGCGATGATTTCTTGCATGTATGAGCTGTTTTCATCAATCGCCTTGTTATTTTGACCAAATCCGATGACTTTTTCTCCAAGACGTTGTTTGACGATTTCTTCAATGCCATCAAAGGCACCACCCACGATGAAGAGGATATTTTTGGTATCCACTTGAATCATCTCTTGTTGTGGATGTTTGCGTCCACCTTGAGGCGGAACGCTAGCAACAGTTCCCTCAATAATCTTGAGAAGGGCTTGTTGCACCCCTTCACCAGAAACATCACGTGTGATAGACACGTTCTCACTCTTCTTGGCAATCTTGTCAATTTCATCCACGTAGATAATCCCACGCTCTGCACGTTCAATATTAAAGTCAGCAGCCTGCAGGAGTTTGAGGAGGATATTTTCCACGTCCTCACCCACATAACCAGCCTCCGTCAGAGCTGTCGCATCTGCAATCGCAAAAGGTACATTCAAACTCTTAGCCAAGGTCTGAGCAAGGAAAGTTTTCCCCGAACCAGTTGGGCCAATCATCAAGATATTTGACTTCTGCAAATCCACATCTTCCGACTCTTCACGCGTATCGTGGAAATTGATACGTTTGTAGTGGTTGTAAACTGCCACTGCCAAGGCACGTTTGGCACGATCTTGACCAATTACATAGTGGTTCAAGATATGGAGGAGTTCGATTGGTTTTGGAACTTCAGACAAGTCTGCCAAGACTTCTTCCGCCAACTCCTCACGAATGATTTCCTGGGCTAACTCCACACATTCATTACAGATAAAGGCGTTGTTACCTGCGATTATTTTTTGTACTTCTTCTTGGCTTTTGCCACAAAATGAGCAATAAACCATCATATCATTATTCCTATTTGTAGGCATGATTTCCTTCCGTTCTATTCTATACTGTCATTCTATCTAAAATAAGGTCATGTAAAAAGCATGGATACTATTGACCAAATTGGTAAAGGCATTTAACCAGAGCAGGACAGAAAGTCCATAGCGCTTTTTACGAAAAGCCTGTGCTCCAGCAAGCAAGCAGACCAAACACAGCATGGCTGTAAAAAAACCAAATATACTACGTTCCATTAGACTTCCTTTCTCTTGCGGTATTGGATGGTAAAATCATAAGGATTCTTCTCATCTTTGGTATAGGATTTGCTTGAAACTGTCTCAAAAAGAGACAAGTCAAACTCCTCAGGGAAATAGGTATCTCCCTCCACCCGAGCATGAATTTGAGTCACAATCACTTCGTCAAGGTAGGGCTCAAAAGCCTGATAAATCTGCTTCCCACCGATAATATAGAGATTCTTTTCTTGAGCCTGATACCAGTCGAGAACAGACTGGATATCATAAAAAGTAGTAACCCCATCTATCTTTTCTTCCGAGTTACGTGTCAAAATCAAGGTCTCCCGTTTTGGAAGCAAGCGACGCCCCATCCCATCAAAGGTCACGCGCCCCATCAAGATAGCATGATTCAGAGTTGTTTCTTTGAAGTGTTGCAGTTCTGCTGGTAAATACCAAGGCAGACGATTGTCCTTACCAATCACACCCTCTTCATCCTGGGCCCAAATAGCTACAATTTTCTTAGTCATGCTTCCATCCTTTTCACTGATAGTACTATTTTATCAAAAAACTCAAAAAAAGACTGGTTTGGAATAGCTTGCAGAATAGAAAAAAATCCGTAAGAAATTTCCTACAGATTTATCTATGTTTCCTTGTTTCTTACAAACCAGGTGCTTGTCCAAGTTCTGCGGCAAGCATCCAAACTGTTTTCTCAAGTTCAGCCTTAGCACCAACAAAAATATCGTTTGTAACATCATCGCCTTCTTCGTCAGTCACATCCAACGCTTTTTGGAAAAGAGTGATGAGGTAGCGATAAATATCTAGAACACGTTCCAAGCTTTCTTCAACATTACGGTATTCACCAGCTTCTTCTTCGATTTCACTGTTTTGAAGGAACTCTGTCAAAGTAGAGAATGGGCTTCCACCAAGTGT
This sequence comes from Streptococcus sp. 5004, assembly GCF_013276755.1. Lineage (GTDB taxonomy): Bacteria > Bacillota > Bacilli > Lactobacillales > Streptococcaceae > Streptococcus. Next base: position 37,560 of record NZ_VMLP01000027.1, read on the forward strand.
GATCAAGCGTTCGCTGATTTCATCTAAATGACCATCAAGAGCATCCATGTACTCATCCATTTTTGGATGCCATACCATAAAACCGCGTCCACGCATGTACCAGTGCACTTGATGAAGAGCAATATGCGCTACATACAAATCTGCAACAGCTTGATTCAAAACTTCCTTTGTTTTTGCCAATGCTACTGGCGCTGCTTTTGTTAATGTTGCGACATCTTTTGCTGCTTCTTTTTTCAATTCTACCATTTTATTTTACCTCGTTCATTATTTTTTGTAACCACTTCTTAATGATTACTACCTTAGTATACTACTAAGGAAAGACAATAGCAAGCCAAATGACCCACATGAGAAAAGTTGCAATAGACTGATAATTTAAGAATTCTTTAGAATAAAACACAGTCCCCTTACACATCTCTTAACTGCGACAAAATAAAGAAAAAGAGGATGCAATTTTCTTGCACACTCCTTTTTCAAACTTATATCTTAATACCAAACGCTGACGTCCACACGACCACGAATTCCTTTCATGTATTCAGAAGAGGTATACTGCCAACCTTTTTCTCCTGAATAATGAGGATTTTCCCATTCTAAAGCATTGGTATAGGCCGCTACCCAGTTTACATGTTTTAAAATATCTGGGTGTTTTAAACGCGTCTGTAATAAACTACGATAGCTATAGACATACACATTTTGATAGCCCGCCTGCTTCATCGTCTCCATGTACTTGTTGATAATCTTAACCCAAGTACCTGTATCACTCGGAGCACGCTTACTTTTATTCACATACTCCCAGTTCTCAACATCATAGTAGATAGGGTAAGACAAGTTCATATTGTATTTCTTCAGAAGTTCAATGGTCTGTTCAGCGTCATTCTCAGCATCGGTCTCATTTTCAGCATAGGTATAGAGATAGACACCATAAGGAATTCCCAGACGGTTTAACTCCTTAATGTTATGCGCCAATTCCTTGTCTTCTTTACCGCTATAACCTAGACGAACAATGACACCATCCACCTCGTTCTCATCAATAACCTTTTTCCAATCATTGATACGACCATTGTGCTCACTAATATCAATAACTTTCTTAGCATGTTCGGTTCCCACTTGCTCTTCTCTATTATTAAAGAAATAGCGTTTACCATCTCTGTGAACCCAGCCGACATTCAAATCTTTCTTTTCTTTGAGCTCACCAGAAGCCGCAAAGATATAGCGAGCACCATCCATAATCACTTCATCAGTCGCCATGGCACCACTTCCAGTCAAATAGTAGTTGCCTTGCCACTCATTCCGCGCCATATAGCCCCACTTCTTGAAATAGTACCATTTGCCGCCCACTTTTTGCCACTCTTGGTTGGCATAAGTTCCATCGGATTTTAGATAAAAATAAGCAGAATAAGCCGGATCATAAAGCCATTCATTTTGCATCATGGCACCTTGACCATTCAAGAAATAACTTCCTTGCCATTGGCTTTTAGCCATGTAACCCCACTTCTTGAAGTAATACCACTTATTTCCAATCAATTGCCATTCTTGATGAGCATAAGCCCCATCTGACTTAAGATAAAACCAACTCTTGTAATTACTGTCATAGATCCACTCGTTTTGGGCCATATAGCCACCTGATTTCAGGTAGTAATTTCCATGCCATTCATTCTGCGTGTAACGACCATCTGAATTAATATAAAACCAAGCCTTGTAGTAGTTGTCAAAAATCCATTCACTTTGAGCTTTAGAACCATCAGCCTTTACATAATAATCCCCATCCCAGTGGGCAGAGACACTGTTTCTCTGTTCATTGCTACTAGTTGATGAAGTCCCTGTTGATAGACTAGATTTTTCTGAAACTGTGCTTCCACTTGTTTCATCTGCCGCAATTCCTGAAACTCTTGCGCCAAGTAAGCAGAGACTTGCTAGCCCTATACATACAATTTTTGTTTTCAATCTTTCCTCTCCTATAAAAAATGGAACAGGCACCTGAATGCTGTTCCACCTAGCTTTTGCTACTGATTATTTTACAAAGTCAAGCAAAGCCAAGAAGCTTTCAGCTTCAAGTGACGCACCACCTACAAGGGCACCGTCAACGTCTGGACAAGCCATGTATGAAGTAACGTTCTCAGGTTTAACAGAACCACCGTATTGAACACGAACTTTGTCCGCAACTTCTTGACCGAAGTCAGCAGCTACAACGTCACGAACAACTTTACACATTTTTTGTGCATCGTCTTGTGAAGCTGATTTACCAGTACCGATAGCCCAGATTGGCTCATAAGCGATAACTGATGCAGCAACTTGTTCAGCAGTCAATCCAGCCAATGCAGCAGATACTTGAGCACCTACGAATTCAGCAGCTTTACCAGCTTCGTAAGTTTCAAGTGACTCACCACAACAGATGATTGGAAGCATACCGTTTGCAAAGATTGCTTTTGCTTTTTTGTTGATATCTTCGTCAGTTTCATGGAAGTAGTCACGGCGTTCTGAGTGACCGATAACAACGTAGTCAGTACCGATTTCTTTCAAAACTTGTGGGCTAGTTTCACCAGTGAAGGCACCTGCATTTTCAAAGTAGCAGTTTTGAGCAGCAACTTTAAGGTTTGAACCTTTTGCAGCAGCAAGAACAGTTGTCAAATCAACTGCAGGAGCTGCGATACCTGCTTCAACAAGATCTGATGAAGGAAGTTTTGATGCAACAGCTTCAACGAATGCTTTAGCTTCTTCTGGATTTTTGTTCATTTTCCAGTTACCAGCGATAAATGGTTTACGTGACATTTCACATACCTCTTTTTTCAATTTATTTTCTACTTATTTTATCACAATTAGACACAGCTTGCAAATCTTACTCGGATTTCAAGCCTGCTTCCAACGATTAATCCTTCCAGAGATCCATGGCATTTCTAAAATCCACAGATACCTGTGTCAACTGAGGATTGCTGGCTTCTCTTTCTGCCCGCTTAGCCTCAATTTGAGCCACACTTTTGATACCTTCATGGCGCCAGTTTCTCAAAATCGCCTGAATGTACTTCCAGTTTGCTTTTCCATTTAAAACAGCTTCACGAAGAGCCTCCTTAATCAAGTCAGCACTGGTTCCATCTTCCTTTAGTGTCTTGGTCAAATCTTCAATCTCAAAAGGTGTCAACAAGCGTCCCAATTCCTGCTGGAAGGTTTCCACCAAATCCTTGAGCTGATTCTGAGGTGTCAACTGGTCTGAACTTGAATCAGCGACTCCAAGCAAGTCGTCCAAGCGTTCCAAAGCCAAACTAGCATCAAAAAGCAATTCGATTTCACCATTTAATTCGATAGTACGATACTGGAGAAGTCCCCTCTCCGTCAGATTAGAGATAGACTGGTTGACATCCGAAATTTCCTTGCCAATCCTTTCAGCAATCTGGCTTGGCGACATTTCTTCCAAGCCTGTCGTATTTTGCAAATAGAAAAATTGCCAGACCAGAAAATCGTCGCTAGAAGGAAAGAGTTCCTTAAAATGCAAGAGCAGGGCACTCGGTAAAACCAAGTTCCCTGATTTAAAAGCGTCTAAATATGTCATAATTCCTCTTATAAATACCCAAATGCGGATGCATCATCTTCTATCTTTCTCCAGTCAAAAGGCGTCTCCTGATAGACCGCATAATTCACCCAGTTACTGAAAAAGAGGGCTGCTGATGAAGACCAACAAAGACAAGGTGTCTGGTTGACATCATCATCCTTAAAGTAATTTTCTGGAATATGAGGATCCAAACCTGCATCACGATCTCGGAAATACTCTTTTGCCAAGGTATCACGATCATACTCCAAATGCCCAAAACTATAAATTTCTCGTAAGTCACGACTGGCCAAAATAGAAACCCCAACCTGCGGCCCTTCTGATAAAATCTCGAGATTTGTCTTATTTAAGACTTCTTCCTTAGAGATCTCCGTGTGCCGTGAATGAGGAGATACATAGCTATCGTCAAAACCTCTAAAGAGAAGGTGACCCTCTTTTAGGGTGTCCTGAGGATAAATACCTGATAGCTTACTGTCCATCTGGTATTTTTCCACTCCATAACGCAGATAAAGACCAGCCTGAGCACCCCAACAGATATGAAGGGTCGAATAGACATGGGTCTTAGACCACTCAAGCACCTGGCTAAATTCTTCCCAATAATCCACTTCCTCAAATGGTAAATGCTCAACTGGAGCACCCGTGATAATCATCCCATCAAAATACTCATCCTTGACTTCAGGAAAAGTTTTATAAAAGGTCTCCATGTGCTCTGAACGAGTTGTTTTAGAACGATGGCTCTCCATATAGAGAAAATCAATATCCAGTTGTAGAGGTGTATTGGCCAAATGGCGTAACAACTGGGTTTCTGTGACCATTTTCTGTGGCATGAGATTTAAAATTAAAATCTTCAACGGGCGAATATCTTGGTGGGCAGCACGTTGATCATCCATGACAAAGATATTCTCTGTCCGTAAAATCTCAACAGCTGGTAATTTTTTATCAATTCGAATCGGCATAACCCTCTCCTAACTGTATTCTTTCAGGAATCATTGCATATGTTTGAAGCCAAATCTCAAACATCTAGTCCTTTTATTATACTGCAAGAAGATATAGTTTTCAATTATACTTTTTCTCTAACTAGCTATAGTCTATTTTTATATCCTAATGTAGAGAAAACAGCCCTAGGGACTGTTTTTCATTAATAATGCATCAAAACTTTGTAATCATAGTCACCGATTTTTTCACGGCCGTTCAATTCATCCAATTCAACAAGGAAGGCACAGCCTGCTACAACACCACCAAGTTTTTCAATCATCTCGATGGTTGCCTTAACAGTTCCACCTGTTGCTAAGAGGTCATCTACGATAAGAACACGTTGACCTGGCTTAATGGCGTCCGCATGCATAGTCAAGGTATCAACACCGTACTCTTTTTCATAGTCAGCAGAAATGACTTCGCGTGGCAATTTACCTGGCTTACGAACAGGCGCGAAACCAATTCCCAACTCAAAGGCAACTGGACAGCCCACGATAAAACCACGAGCCTCAGGTCCCACGATCATGTCAATTTTCTTGTCAGTAGCATACTGAACGATTTCACGAACAGCGTAGCTATAAGCATTTCCATCAGCCATCAAAGGACTGATATCACGGAAGGTAATCCCTTCCTTTGGATAATTTTCAATTGTTGCAATGTAATCTTTTAAATTCATCTTTTTCTTTCTTTCAAAGTTTTTTACTCTCTATTATAGCATATTTTTTAAGAAAGAAAAAAGGAAAAGTTAACTTCAATGATTATCTAACGATTTGACGATTTATGACTAGCCATAGCAATAAAGCCCAAGTTCTTTTTATTCTTATTAAACATTTTATACATCGTTAAAAACTGCTTTCTATTCTCCTTTTTACAAGCATTTACACAAATTTTCAAAGTTCCTAGCCAACCTTCGTCATAAACCATACCTGATAATTTCATTAATGTCATTTCACCAGTCAATACTTTCACATCACGATAACCTGATTCTATCATCACCTCTTCCCAACCATCTTGAGTTAAAGGACCTACATTACATGAATTGCTTGTGACAGTTCCTGTCTGACAGACTCTTTAGCTTCCTTAAGAAGCACATCATGTGTCAAGAGAAGACCTTCAGGTTTTAAAACCCTTAGATATTCCATTACACATTTTTTCTTAGCTTGATCGGCTTGCATAGTCAGCATAGCTTCATTTATAACAATATCAAAACTAGCATCTTCATAAGGAAGTTTCATTGCATTAGCTCTTTCAAAACTGATTAAGTGAGCAACACCTGCTGTTTCAGCAGATTTTTTAGCCACTTCTAAAGCTTGAGCATCCATATCAACAGCAGTTATCTTACAACCAAAACGCTGTGCCAACTCAATTGCTGTAGTTCCCCTATTACACGCAACCTCTAGTATTCTCTTTTCTTTTGAAAATCCTCCTTCCGCAATTAACCAATCTGTGGCACATTTTCCACCTGGGCGTAAGCGTTTTTTTCCCAGTTTTGCTAAAAACTTATGACCTGCTTCTGACATCTGAACACCTCTGTATTTTTCTTCATTATAACATAAAATGATATTATCTGACAATTCTAATCTATTATTTGATAAACTAGAATCAAAAGCATACAAATCACCATGACTATAGCATAAATTTATTATTACTTCTCTAGTTCGAATTCAACTCCTCCCATCATTTACACATTCAGGTTACGACTATTTTTGTACTTTGGAATCGCTCTCATCTTCATCCACTCTACGAACCTCCACCTTTCTGTTCGTAGAGCCACGATTTCGCTATCCCTTCCTCTGCTGATTCTTATTTCCAGCGTCAGACTGAGAATCGCTAACAGGTTCACCGGTAGCAGGTGCCCACGGAGGACTTACACCTCAGATGCACGACATGCCCGTCGTACCGCAAAAAGCTGATGAATCATCGATTCATCAGCTTTAAGGATAATCTGTTCATTCCAAACAAATCATATCAATTAAAAAGATTAGTCTTCTTTCTTCTTGCGAGTCACAAGTCCAAATCCACTCAATACTCCAAGAAGTCCAAGCACTGCGAGGCTAGCGTTAGC
>NZ_VMLP01000028.1:0-12338 GCF_013276755.1 Streptococcus sp. 5004
GCTAACTTCCTAGTTTGCTCTTTGATTTTCATTGAGTATAAATTCATTCTTATCTTTCCTTATCATCCTAGTCTGCTTGGTAGGAAGCTAATGCTAGTATCCTAGAATCTTGTCTTTCACAATGCTAACTGTCAGACTCTTTCAGGTACAAGAGTAGGAAGAAACCCATAGTCTACCTATGTTTCTTCTTTGTTCCGAATAGTCAACCATGAAAGGAAAGAGGCATTCCCCCTTTTAAATCTTTTTTCTTACAATTCTGCAAGAATAGCTTTAAGCAAGCCTTTGAAATCACCTTTGACACGTTCGGTTACTTCTACAACTTCTTCGTGATTGAGTTCTTCTTGGAAACCAGCCGCAAAGTTAGTAATACATGAAATTCCTAGAACTTTCAAACCTGAGTGGGCTGCCACGATCACTTCAGGAACCGTAGACATACCAACCGCATCTGCTCCCAGTGTCTTATAAGCACGGATTTCTGCTGGTGTTTCATAAGTTGGACCGGTTACACCGATATAGACACCTTCATCAAGCTTGATACCAAGTTTTTTAGCCACTTCATGGGCAGTAGCACGGTATTCTAGAGTGTAGGCCTTAGACATATCTGGGAAACGAGGACCAAAGTCATCCAAATTTTCACCCATCAATGGGTTTTGCCCCGTCATATTGATATGGTCTGAGATAGCCATCAAGGTACCAGGGCCATATCCAATACCACCAGCTGCATTGGTTACAATGACACCTTCACATCCAAGAACTTTCATGACACGTACTGGGAAAGTCACCACTTCCAGAGGATTCCCTTCGTAGAAATGGAAGCGACCTTGAAGAGCCAAGACCTTGCGACCTGCCAGCTCACCATATACCAATTTCCCAGCGTGACCAACTACTGTTGAACGGCCCCAGTTTGGAATCTCAGCATAGTCTACTACAACTGGATTTTCGATTTCTTCTGCCAATTCTCCAAGACCTGACCCAAGGATTAGACCGAACTCAAGTGCTTGAATTCCCTTGTCTTTCAGGAAGGCAGCTGTTTCATTGATTTTATCTAAAAATGTCATTGTGTGTCTCCTTTATTAGTTTTTAGCATTTGACCGATTTTGTCAAAGGTTTTGGCATTGCGAATAGTAATATTGCGATAGAAAGGCACCTTCAGCAAGTACTTGTGATAGGCAGTTTTAGAGTAGGTTTCTTCAGAGAATTTTCCCCAGAAAATACCAAGTCTTCCAAAATGAAGCACCTCATCTTTCAGCTCTAAACTTTCAACTGTCGCGATGACTTGCTCCACGTCCAAGCCCTCAGTGTAAAAGAGGACGTCTTTTCGTGCCAAATCTTCATTCCACCAAGCTGGTAGATTCTCCACTTCTGCTTCATAGTCTTCTTGACTCATTAGGGAAAATCTCTGAATAAATGGATAATGGACTGCAAAGAAAGTCTCTAATTTTTCAATCAATTGGGATTTTGAGTCTGCCGAAGTAAAGAAAATATTGCCACTGTTGATGTAGCTTTCAACCTTTTCCAGTTCCAATTCTGTCAGTTCTTGACGAAGCTCCGCCATGACGACCTTATTCTTGCCACCAACATTAATACCCCTCACCAGCAAAGCATAGTGCGTCATTTTATACCAATTTATCTAAGAAACTTTCCCCAATCATGGCTGTTTCAACACCAAAGTTATCGGCAACAGTCGCTGAAATATCTGCAAAATGTCCTACTGGAATGACACCATGTCCTTTAAAAGCAGGACTGTAAGCCAAAAGTGGGATATATTCCCGAGTGTGGTCTGTTCCTGCATAGGTTGGGTCATTTCCATGGTCAGCAGTAATCAAGAGAAGGTCGTTCTCTCGCATGGCTGCGATAATTTCAGGCAAGCGTTCATCAAACTCATGCAAGCAATCACGATAGCCATGAGCATTACGACGGTGGCCGTAAAGGGCATCAAAGTCAACCAAGTTTGTGAATGAGAATCCTTTTTCAAACTCAGCAAGGCCCATGGTCTTCAATAATGTATCAATTCCGTGGCTGTTTGACTTGTTGTGGCCCATGTCATGATTGATACCAGCTCCGTTAAAGATATCGTTGATTTTACCAACAGCATAAGTATCGATACCAGCCTCATTCAATTTATCCAAAACAGTTGGGGCAAATGGAGAAACGGCCAAGTCACGACGGTTAGCTGTACGAGTGAAGTTACCTGGCTCACCCACATAAGGACGGGCAATGATACGACCTAGAAGAGCAGGACGCTCAAGGGTAATCGAACGAGCGTATTCACAGATACGGTACAATTCATCAAGAGGAATGATGTCTTCGTGGGCAGCAATTTGCAAGACTGGGTCAGCTGAAGTATAGATAATCAACTCTCCAGTTTCCATCTGACGTGGTCCAAAATCATCGATAACAGCTGTTCCTGAGTAAGGTTTGTTTGCTTCACGAATGACCTTGCGTCCTGAAAATTCTTCGATTTTTGTCAAGATTTCTTCTGGGAACCCGTTCCAGAAAGTATCGAAAGGCTCCGTAATGTTGAGTCCCATGATTTCCCAGTGTCCAGTCATAGTATCCTTACCAAGAGATACTTCCTCTAATTTTGTTGCATATCCTGTTGGACTGCTTTCTGCCGGTACAGTCTTAAGAGGAGTTTCACGAGGAATATTTCCAAGACCGATTTTAGCCATGTTTGGCACATTCAAACCAACTGATTTGGAAATGTGTCCCAGTGTGTCAGAAGCTCCATCTGGAACCCCTGCATTGACAAAGTTATTAGCATCTGGTGCAGCACCGATTCCTACAGAATCCAGTACCACCAAATGAATACGATTAAATTTAGACATCTTATGCCCCCTTCTATTTTTCTTTTCTTGAGGTTAAAGTCTGAACCCCATCTCGTCCAGCAACGATGACCTTGTCCACCATTTGGTTGAATAAACCGTGCTCTACGACACCAACGACATGGTCCAATTCTTGTCCGAAAGCAATTGGATCTTCAATGACATCCAAGGCAAGATCGATGATAAAATTCTGCATATCGGTCACAAAACGTTGGCCATCTTTTTCACGGAAACTTGGTTTGTAGCCAGCTCGTTCAAAATGACGAAAGACCTGCTCTGCACCATACTGAACCACTTCTACTGGCAATTTAAAAGCACCTAGTTTCTCGACCAGCTTGCTTTCATCAACTACCCAAATGTATTCTTTTGAGGGCGTTGCTACAACTTTCTCCATCAGAAGGGCACCACCACCGCCTTTGATTCCGTTAAACTGACTATCCACTTCATCTGCACCATCAACCGTCACATCGACAAAGTCTACTTGGTCAATAGACTTGAGTGGGATATTAAGGCCTTCTGCCTGTTTAGTGGTCACACTAGAAGTTGTTACAGCTGTAATCTGCAGTCCTTCTTCCTTGATACGACGACCGATTTCTTCGACAAAATAATAGGCAGTCGAGCCTGTTCCAAGTCCAACGACCATTCCATCCTTGACAAACTCAGCAGCCTTGATACCTGCCATTTTCTTCAGATTTTCCACTCAAACACCTCCATTAAAGAGCTATTTCTATTATAACATGTATCCGTTTTTATTTCATGGATACACTAGAAAAAACCGAACATTTTTATTTTTATGTCTACCTTGTTTTGGTAGTTAGAATCTTAGTTATGAGAACTTGTAGATAAAAACAGGTCCTAGCCAAAAGTAGCAACAGTTGATTTTTTACCATAAAGATGATTAAATAGGTAAGTATAGAAAAGGAGAAATAGGATGAACCCATTAGATTTGTTTAACCAAGTAAAAGAATTAATCGAAACAAAAGATTTCGAAGCTGCAAAGACATTTGTTGCAGAAAACCAAGACCAACTTGGAGAATACTTCTCTCAAGCTCAGCAGTTGATTTCTGGTTCTGAAGGTCTTGATGGCCTCGTTGGAAAGATTAAAGGATTTTTCTAAAAATATAAGAGGCTGGCAAAACTCAATTTCAGTAGAAAATGAAATTAATTTTCCCACAATAAAGCGCATAGTGTCAAATTTTTTGTAAATCTGATACTATGCGTTTTTATAATTAACTATGTTCTGTGATAAATTTATAAGCTTCTTGACCAGCGATAGCTCCATCTCCAACTGCTGTTGTTACTTGGCGAAGATCTTTCAAACGAACATCTCCAACTGCAAAGATACCATCAACTGCAGTTTTCATGTGGTTATCTGTCACAATCCAACCTGCCTGATCTTGAATATTCAATTCTTTAACAAAATCGCTAAGAGGGTCCAAACCAACATAGATAAAGACACCACCGAAGGCTTGCTCTGTCACTTGACCTGTTTTCACATTTTCAAAAACGACAGATTCTACTCTGTTTTCACCCTTGATTTCCTTAACTACAGAATCCCAGATAAAGCTAATTTTCTCATTCGCAAAGGCGCGATCTTGTAAAACCTTTTGGGCACGAAGTTGGTCACGACGGTGAACAATGGTAACAGTCTTAGCAAAGCGAGTCAAGAAGAGGGCTTCTTCAACAGCTGAATCTCCACCACCGACTACCAACAAATCTTGGTCACGGAAGAAAGCGCCATCACACACGGCACAGTAAGAAACACCACGACTATTCAGTTCTTCTTCTCCAGACACTCCCAAAGGACGGTGTTTAGAACCAGTTGCTACGATAACGGTACGTGTTTCATATGTTTGGTCATCAGTCATCACTTTCTTAAAATCACCATGGTCTTCTATATTTTCAACATAACCATAAATGTGCTCAACACCAAGATTTTCAAGCGGCTCAAACATCTTCTCTGCCAATTCTGGCCCACTAATATTAGCGTATCCTGGGTAATTTTCAATATCAGATGTATTATTCATCTGACCACCTGGCAGACCACCTTCAATCAAGGCTACTTTCAAATTGCTTCGAGCAGCATACAAGGCTGCAGTCATACCTGCAGGTCCAGCACCGATAATAATAGTATCGTACATATAGATTCCTTCTTTCTTGTTGTAACTATCTTTATTCTAACTCTTTCTTGTCAATCACGCAAGGATTATGCTTTGAAAACAAGAATTAAACTCATAACCGCAAAGGATAATACTGGAACAACCAAGACACCAATCATAATCATATCATAGAGATGGGCTTGGCGAGCCTTGGCTGTCTTATCCACTCCCGACATGGCTCTCAGTCCAATCCAAATCCCTAAAAAAATCAGGACGAGGATGGTGGTCAAGATCAAACTCTCGAAATATAAAGAAAATAGTTGCAGTAGCATGATTTCTCTCATTTCTATCTTTTTTAAAGAGTAAACTCAGCTAGTCCAGCTAACTGAGTTTTTCTTTATCTATTATATCAAATATAAGTCCGTTTGTAACTAGCGAAGAATTCTTTTGTCCGCTCTTCTTTAGGATGGTGGATAATCTCATCTGGTGTTCCAGACTCGATAATTTTCCCCTTATCTAAGAAGAGAATCTTATCAGCCACTTGGGCTACAAAGGACATGTCATGACTGACCAAAATCATGGTTTGACCTGACTTAGCAGCATCTGCAATAGATTTTTCTACTTCACCAACCAATTCTGGGTCAAGGGCTGAAGTTGGTTCATCTAAGAGCAAGACATCTGGTTTCATGGCAAGAGCACGCGCGAGGGCAACCCGTTGCTTCTGTCCACCTGATAAATGGCGAGGATAATGGTTTTCACGGTCCGAAAGCCCAACCTTAGCCAACTCTTCCTTGGCAATCTTAGTCGCTTCTTGGTCGGATAATTTCTTAACAACAACCAAGCCTTCTTTCACATTATCAAGTGCTGTTCGGCGTTCAAACAAATTAAACTGTTGGAAAACCATGGACAGCTTACGGCGTAGGGCAAGTATTTCTTCTTGAGTAATCTTAGAAAAATCAACTGAGAAATCATCAATCTGAATAGAGCCACTGTCAGGTGTTTCAAGATAATTGAGACTGCGAAGGAAAGTTGATTTTCCAGCTCCTGAAGAACCAATCAAGGCTACAACTTCCCCTTTTTGAATATCCAAGTTCAGATGATCCAAGACAGTCTGTCCTGAAAAGGATTTGCTTAAATTCGAAATCTTAATCATTAACGAAGGTCTCCTTTCACATCTGTTTGCACTGTATCGGGTGCAGAAATAGCCATTTTTCTCTCGATGAAACGACCGAGGCTTTCAATTCCGATATTGACTACCCAATAAACAAGGGCAACGGAGATAAAGCGTTCAAAGTAACGATAATCGGCACCACCCAAAATCTGAGCTTGGGCAAATACTTCCACAACACCCGCACTAAAGGCTAGGGAAGTTCCCTTGGTCAAGCCGATTAGGGAATTGATTAAGGTTGGAGTCGCCACAACGGCCGCATTTGGAATAATCACGCGACGATAAACTTGTGCTCGGGTCATGCCCAGACTGCGTGCCGCCTCAATCTCACCAGGATTGACTGAGAGAATGGCTGCACGAATGGTTTCACTGGCATAAGCCGCTTCATTAAAAGCAAAGGCTACAATCGCAAAAGCAGCGGCTGGAATCGCATTGATATTGAGACCAGTCCCCCATTGCTGATTAAGGGCTTTCAAAGCCAAAGGAATTCCGTAGTAGGTCAACATGAGTTGCACCAAAATCGGTGTCCCTTTTAAGAAACTAACAAAGAAGGCCTGCAAGGGATATAAAATTTTGACACGATTGATTTTCACAATGGCAAAAAGAAGTGCCAAAACCAAGCCAAAAAGGGCACCACCAATTGTCAACATAATCGTTGTTGGAAGTTGTTGGACAATTCTCGGAATTCCATCAAAGACCGAACGCAGGCTAAAAAGCTTGCCATCCGGAATCAATTGCATCAAGTTTTGGTACCAATCTGATGCTAAAATCGTTGTAACATTCATAAAAACATCCTCTCCTGATAATGATTCATTCTACCATACTTCTGCCGTCAATGAAATTATTTGCTACGGTCAGATACAGACTTTGTCTACCTACTAGTTTATCATACTTTGAAACAGGGAGGTTATATATTTTATCTATCAAAGAGATAGATAAAAACTATTTCAATCCCAATTCTTCATAAGGTTTTCGATAACCGATTTGCTTAACAGTTCCATTTTCTACTAAAATGGGCCGTTTTAACAACATACCGTCACTTGCTAGCAACTCAGCCGCTTCTTGGTTCGATAAACTTCCTACCTTATCTTTCAATCCTAATTCACGGTATTTGATTCCACTGGTGTTGAAAAATTGCTTCAATTCGAAACCTGAGGTCTCTAACCAGTTTAAAATGACTTCTTGGCTAGGTGTTTCTTCGACGATGTGGACTGCTTTATAGTCCACACCGAGTTGGTTTAATTCTTGTTTTGCTTTTTTACAAGTTGAACATTTTGGATATTCGATAAATTCTAACATGTCTTTCACTTTCTATTTTATATCTTTAAAATCTGCGTCTTCATGCTCCAAGAGCCAAGCTTTCTTTTCCACTCCTGCAGCATAACCTGTCAGACGCTTGCCTGCTCCTAGCACACGATGACAGGGTACTAGGATGGACCAAGGATTGCGTCCTACCGCTCCGCCAATTGCTTGAGCAGAAGCCACTTGCAGGTCTTGGGCTATTTGTCCATAGGTCACTGTCTGACCATAAGGAATTTCCTGTAAATAGGACCAAACTCCCTTTTCAAAATCCGTTCCGATTGGAGCCAAGGGCAAGTTGGATAAATCCTGAGACTTGCCTTTAAAGTAATCATCTAAGCAAGCAATAACTGGGTCTAAAATGGGATGACTAACAACTGCTTCTATCGGCTCATCTCCTAGCCCTCTCTCAAAATGCTTCTGCTCCTGCACCCAAATTCCATACAGATATTGCTCGTCGGCAACCAAAGACAAGGTTCCTATTGGCGAAAAGTAGTGCATTTTTACATACTTCTTTTGCATTATTTCTTCAATTTTTGATAGGCCAAGCGTTCGCCATCAACTGGAACCTTACCAACCTGTTTAAATCCGAGTTTTTCAAAGATATGCTGCATGGCCTTGTTTGCAACATGCGTATCTGAGCGAAAATCTAGATAATCAAATCCTTCAATCAAGCCCTCTAAGAAGGTTTGAGCAACTCCTTGTCCCTGCACATCTGCTGCCACAGCGATACGGTGAAAGACTAGGTACTCTGACTCCCCAGCTTGCCAGTTGCCTTCATAAATGGCTTCATAGGCTGCCTCTGGACTCTTGGTTACAGCAGCATAGGCTAATAGTTCTCCTTCTTCCAAGGCTACATAGGCTTGGCCTGAGATAATATCATCGATAATAATGTCTGCTTTTGGATAGCCATTTTGCCACTGGTCACTACCAGCATCCGCTAAACATTTTTTAGCATCCTCCATCACCTGCATGATGGCATCTACTTCATTTGGAAAAGCTAATCGAATCTCCATCTTTTCTCCTCATTTCTGACTAGTTTCTCCCATCATAGCATAATTTAAGCCTTTTCACAAGCAGTTAAAACTTGACTTTTTGTTTTTGTTATTTTATAATCTGTTTATCAAAACTAGATAAAAAGGAGTTTGAAATGAAAAGTACCTTTTCCTACCCAAAATGGGCAGAAATTCCAAACATTGACCTCTATCTGGACCAGGTTTTGCTCTATGTCAATCAGGTCTACGCCCCTATTTCTCCTGATAAAGACAAGGGCCTAACAGCATCTATGGTCAATAATTATGTCAAACATGGTTACCTGACAAAGCCTGACAAGAAAAAATACCAACGCCAACAAATTGCCCGTTTGATTGCTATCACAAGCCTCAAGTCTGTATTTTCTATTCAAGAAATAGCCCAGACACTTAATACTCTCCAAACTCAAGCAAGTTCAGACCAACTCTACGACGCTTTTGTGGATTACATGAACCAAGGAATTGATCCAGCTAACCCCATTATCCAAACCAGCTGCCAAACCGTTAAACTCTATCATCAAACTCTAGCCTTAATCCACCATACTGAAGAGGAGGTAATCCGATGAACAATAGTCTTAAACTCAGCAAACAACTCAGTTTTGGAGAGGAGATTGCTAATAGCGTGACCCATGCCGTAGGTGCAGTCATCATGCTCATCTTACTCCCCATTTCATCCACCTATAGTTATGAGGCACACGGATTTTTATCATCTATCGGCGTTTCCATTTTCGTTATTAGTCTCTTTCTCATGTTTCTATCATCCACCATTTACCACTCTATGGCCTATGGTTCTACCCATAAATACGTTTTGCGAATCATCGATCATTCTATGATTTATGTTGCCATTGCTGGCTCTTATACGCCAGTCGTATTGACTTTAATGAATAACTGGTTTGGCTATCTGATTATTGCCATTCAGTGGGGAACGACCATCTTTGGTATTCTCTATAAAATCTTTGCTAAAAAGGTCAATGAGAAATTTAGCCTTGCTCTTTACTTGATTATGGGCTGGTTGGTTCTAGCTATCATTCCTGCCATTATTAGTCAAACGACACCAATTTTCTGGAGTCTCATGGTAATTGGCGGACTCTGTTATACAGTTGGGGCTGGATTTTACGCCAAGAAAAAACCTTATTTCCACATGATTTGGCATCTCTTTATACTAGCTGCGTCCGCACTCCAATACATCGCCATTGTTTATTACATGTAAAAATAGGTCGGGACAAAAAATCCCAACCTCATTTTTTTATTCTCTATGATGTTTTATACTCAATCAAAATCTAAAAATCACTCTAATCCATTTTATAATATCTACTATCGTGCCGTCGATTATGGAATACTACTTCCCTACCAGTATATAAATCAGAATAGTTAAATCATAATCATCCGTTGATGAACCGTACATAACGAATCAAGACAGACAAATGGTCAGATAACAAAAAAATGTTTTCCAACGTTTTTTTGACTGTGATTTCTTTAAATGCATTTTTTCCTAAGGCAAATTATTCCCTGCAGCAAGATAAATTTCATACCATTCTTTTCTTGTTAAGCTAAAGTTTCCCGCTTGGCTAACTTCTCTCAAGTGCTTAGGATTTGTTGTACCTACGACTGCCTGCATTTTGGCTGGATAACGTAATATCCAAGAAATGGCAATAGTTGAAGGGGTTACTCCATATTTAATAGTTAAGCGATCAAGTACTTGATTTAAAGCTTGAAATTTCTCATTGCCAACAAAATTCCCTCTAAAATACCCGAATTGTAAGACAGACCATGCTTGAATGACCACATCGTGTAATTTGCAATATTCAAAAATGCTGCCATCTCGCATAGCTGCTTGACTATCTTCCATATTAACATGAAAACCTGATTCGAATCCTGGAGTAAAAGCCGCACTCAATTGTAGCTGATTAACAGCTAACGGCTGCTTGACATCTTTTTTAAGCAACTCCATCATCATGGGATTTTGATTAGAAACTCCAAAATTTCGAACCTTACCTTGTTTATAAAGGAGATCAAAGGCTTCTGCTACTTGGTCAGATTCCATCAAAGCATCTGGTCGATGAAGAAGTAAGCTATCTAGATGATCAATCTTCAATCTTTGCAAAATTCCGTCAACTGATTTTATAATATAGTCCTTAGAAAAATCAAAATAGGTAAATTCTTCAATGCGAATGCCACATTTTGACTGAATCCACATTTCTTCTCTTAAATCTGGACGATTTTTTAGGACAAGGCCTAACAGTTCTTCACAACGACCACGACCATAAATATCAGCCAAGTCAAAAGCATTGATTCCAACAGAGAGTGCTGTTTCTACAAGCTCTTCAACTTCTTTTACAGACTTATCTTCTATTCTCATCATTCCGAGAACAATTTCTGATAATTCTTTGTCATCTTGACCAAGAGTTATGTATCTCATCAAATTTTTCTCCTTAAATTTCTAACATTCTTCCCTTCATTATAACAAAAAAACCGCTTTGCAACGGCTTTTTGACTATATTTCACTCCATTTTATCTTCTTAAACCCACGGAATAATAGAAAAATGCCAATAAAAAGAACAGCTAAAGGAATAATCTTTGTAAGAAAAACATTTGAAATTCCCATCCACTCATAATAACGGAGTAGAGAACCCACCACAAGATGGGCAATAATCATACTGACAAAGGGACGAAAAATCGGTTCTTTCCAATTCCAAATACTGATGACTAGGGAAATCATAAAGACAGACAAACTATCCCAGGGAGCAGGAAGATAAAATGCTCCTTCTTGTACAAAACTTCCTATTCCTACATATCCCAGAACAACTAGCAGAACAAGAATCCCAACGACAATATAGGTGCCAATTTTCATCTTAGGAGAATCTTGGACTAGCCCCCAACGTAAGATTGTGGCCACAAGTCCAAATCCAATCAGAAAAAGAAGAAGTTGCCCTAAAAATGTGAGCAAATTGACTGTTAAGAGAGGACCTTTAGAAAAATCACTTAGTAGTTGATAATAACGTAATATCGCTAGGACAAGAATTGGCGTCAACAGTGACTCCTTGATAGAACTGCGTGGTGCTTCCTTGAGTATCTCTTTCATTATTTTTTTAGGATTCTTACCTAGATAATCCTCTGCACTCATGCCATCTCGTTCTGCTTCTGAGAAATCTAACATCATCAAATAGATTTGCTCTCTGAGATAGTCCTCATCATAGAGAAATCCAGCAAGATTAAAACTATCCCACAGTTCCTCAAAATACTGCTGATTCTCCTCAGAAAACTGATGTAACAAAGCGCTTGTTTCTTCGTAATACTTCATTTTCTTCATGGTTTATCCTCCATTCTTAATTCCTTCTACTTTTTGACTCAAATCGTCCCATTGTTGCCAAAAGACCGAGACACGCTCTTCTCCTTCTTTAGTTAATGAAAAATACTTCCGATCTGGACCATCTGCCGACGGGCGCATGTCGCCTCTTATCCATTGATTTTTTTCTAACTTTTGCAACAAAGGATAAATAGTTCCTGGAACGATAGTGTCAAACCCAGCCTCTCGCAAAGTCTGAACCAACTCATAACCATACCGCTCTTTTTGACCAATCATATCCAAGACACAACCTTCAAGAACACCTTTTAATAGTTGAGTTTCCTTCATCCCTTCCCCCTTCTATCTATTTTGTAATACCTACTAGTAACTTCATCTATAATATACCACTTTCACACTAGTTTGTAAAGCATAATAGTTAATACTCTTCGAAAATCTCTTCAAACCACGTCAGCGTCGCCTTGCCGTAGGTATGGTTACTGACTTCGTCAGTTCTATCCACAACCTCAAAACAGTGTTTTGAGCTGACTTCGTCAGTCTTATCTACAACCTCAAAGCAGTGCTTTGAGCAGTCTGCGGCTAGCTTCCTAGTTTGCCCTTTGATTTTCATTG
>NZ_VMLP01000029.1:0-19439 GCF_013276755.1 Streptococcus sp. 5004
ATCCTAAAAAAGTTAAGAGAACTCCGATTGAAGGAGGAAAAAGAGAAAGAAGAAAGACAGAAATTGTTCAAGAATTAATGACTGAGTTTTCGTTAGATATTCTTCTAAAAGTCATTAAACTAGCTCGTTCGACCTACTACTATCACTTGAAACAGCTAGATAAACCAGATAAGGACCGAGAGCTTAAAGCTGAAATTCAATTCATTTTTATCGAACACAAGGGAAATTATGGTTATCGTCGGGTTCATTTAGAACTAAGAAATCGTGGTTATATGGTAAACCAGAAAAGAGTTCAACGCTTGATGAAAGTACTCAATTTACAAGCTAAAATGCGACAGAAACGAAAATATTCTTCTCATAAAGGAGATGTTGGCAAGAAGGCAGAGAATCTCATTCAACGTCAATTTGAAGGCTCTAAAGTAATGGAAAAGTGCTACACAGATGTGACAGAATTTGCCATTCCAGCAAGTACTCAAAAGCTTTACTTATCACCAGTTTTAGATGGCTTTAATAGCGAAATTATCGCCTATAATCTTTCAACTTCACCCAACTTAGAACAAGCAAAAGCAATGTTGTAACAGGCATTCACAGAGAAACGCTACGAGAATACCTTTCTCCATAGTGACCAAGGCTGGCAATACCAACACGATTCTTATCATCAGTTTCTTGAGGGTAAGGGAATTCAAGCATCCATGTCACGTAAGGGTAACAGCCCAGACAACGGTATGATGGAGTCCTTCTTTGGGATTTTGAAATCGGAAATGTTTTACGGTTATGAGAAGTCGTTTCAGTCGCTTAAGCAATTGGAACAAGCCATTGTAGACTATATTGATTACTACAACAATAAACGAATTAAGGTAAAACTAAAAGGACTCAGTCCTGTGCAATACAGAACTAAATCCTTTGGATAAATTAATTGTCTAACTTTTTGGGGTCAGTACATACAACACCTGAATATTATGCGTTTTAATTTTTCTTCAATCCATTACAATAGACAAAGAAATCAATTTCTTATAAGTAAAGGAATTTGAAGATAGCTACTGCTGCAATAGGTGCTACTACTGGTACCCAAGAATACCACCATTTTGAATCGCCTTTATGCTCACCAAGAACTGATTTTGGAAGGAAAGCATGAAGGAGACGTGGTCCCAAGTCACGGGCTGGGTTCAAGGCAGGTCCTGTAGGTCCACCAAGTGATGTTACCAAAGCCATAACGAGGAATCCAAGTGCCAAGTGAGCCACAGAAAGTCCTGAAGCAGTGTGTGGAGCCACCTGTGCTTTAATAGCCAAGTCAGAGAAATCAACTGTTTGTCCTGCTTGTGTTGCCATTTGTTTCATGTATTGAAGCACTTCAGCACCAAAGAAGTTTTTAGTCAAACCAAGAGCTGCAAAGAACAAAACAAATGAACCAACAAACTCGTTAATCAAACCATTGACAGTTGCTGCATAGCAACTTTCTTTTGTACCATGGTCAATACTTGAAATAGTTGAGAAAGTTCCCAAGATGTTATTTGAGTTTTCAGTTTTCAAGTAGAATGGACGGTGTGTTGCCACAACTAAGGCTTGACCAAAGATAGCACCCAAAACTTGTGCGATGATATAAGGCGCAACTTGTGCCCAAGGGAAAAGACCGCTAACTGCAAGTCCTAGAGTGAAGGCAGGGTTGATGTGGTTTCCAGATACGTTACCAAACATTAATGCTGGGATCATAACCCCCATACCATAACCAACAGCGATAACGATCCAGCCACTTTGGTGACCTTTCGTACCTTTAAGTTCAACGTTGGCAACTGCACCATTTCCAAGAATGATCAAAATAGCAGTTCCCAAAAATTCAGTGGCATATTTAATTGCCCATGTGAAATCCATTTGATAGATTCTCCTTAAAATTTTTTAGATATCTTTTAGCAACTACTTTCCCGAAAGATTGTGACAGAAAACGATTCCAAAGCTTATAAAATAATCTTTGTTTTCAAGATATTCCCAGTTCATTCTGTTATCTGCGCTAATCTGATGTTTTTATATCAATTCCTCCTGATACATAGTATAGGGAATAAGAAGTATCTTTCCCATTCACAAATAAGAGTTTTGCTATGAAAACAAAACTCTATCCTTCTAATGATACAATCTTAACCTGATTTATATAAAAATTCTCGTCACATTGCCATAAAACCTCAGCCATATTTTTGGAGGAAATGGATTTATCGTGATCTGCTCTAATTGTGAGATTATAAGTACTTTCATTTCTGTCCATATCAATATTTAAATTATAAAATCCCTTCTGTTCAATGAGAATATTCAAGGTATATATGGGAGGTTTATTGGTTACAAATCCAGTCATTCTGATATAATAATGGGTATCGCTTTTCAAAAATTTGGAGCTGCTTTTCTGAACAGAGACTACAATTAGACTACAAAATAAGCCTAGAAAAGCAAAACCTGCTCCAATCGCCATTCCAATATCTGCAGTTGCCCAAATACCAGCTACTGTGGTGACAGCACTGATTTTTTATCCCTCATGAAAATAATACCACTAACAATCTGGACCGCAACCCTAGAAGTATCATCATTAGGCGTATCTAAAAAAGCTTCTTTTGATAAAATCATCATTAAATTTGCAGTTAAGACAACCAAAATATGAGTCTTTCTCCCAGCCCGCTTGTGCTTACACTTTCTTTCATAGCCAATTATAAAATCGGAAAAACAAGACAATAAAATGAGAATAATATGTCGGACTTCAATCAGTAGAGCTATCGTATCAAGCATTATTTCCCTCCTCTACCACTCATAATTTTATATTATAGTTCTAGTTAAAACTTTTTTCAAGAGAATATACTTATACTTCGAATTCAAACTGCGTCAACGTCGCCTTTCCATATATATGTGACTGACTTCGTCAGTCTTATTTACAACCTCAAAGCAGTGCTTTGAGCAGCCTGCGGCGAGCTTCCTAGTTTGCTCTTTGATTTTCATTGAGTATTAGTTAAAAACAATACATTTTAAAAATAAAAAACCGCAGTTATTGTCGAGTAATAACTTGCAGTTTTCTGTAATATATTAATTCTTACAATCTCTCAAACAGTTCTTGCATCTGCACATCATCTGGAACCAGTTTTAAGTAAGCTTGTGCATTGACTTTTGCTTCCTCAAAGTAGCCCAATTCACGCAAGAGATAGATATAGTGTTCCAGAAATTCGGGATTGTTCTTCAAATCTCCTGCCAACTCTTGGTAATGCTCATAGGCAGTATCCAAATCGTCCATTTCTTGATAGGAACGAGCAATCATCCACTTGGTCAAAGGATTTTCTGGCTCCTCACTTTGCAAGTCTATAATATCCTCATAACGCTCCTGCTCCAGATAAATAGTGGCTAAACGAAGCAAGATTTCTTCTGTATCCTCAGCGTCTGCTTTTGCAGTAAGGAGATAATTTTCTGCACCACTAGCATCATGCAATTCATAAGAGAATTGCGAAGCAGCTAGCAAGAGACGAGTTTCAAAGGGATTTTTCTCCAACCCTTGCTTAGCGATACGCAGGGCTTCTTGAACTTGATGTTCCTTATGTAAGGCCTGACTGTACCCATACTCATATCCTTCAAAATCAGGAGAAATGGTATCAAGCTGCTTAAAGTAGAGGGTGGCTTTTTGATATTCTTCTTGATCAAAGTAAAGACTGGCCAGCTCAAAAGCTGTTAGGTCATCGTATTCTAACTCCAGAGCTTTTTCTAAAAACTCAGTAGCCGTTTCAAATTTCCCTAACTGGGCATAGGCAAAGCCAATTCGTTGATAGGTAGAAATGCCTGTTTGCTCATAAATAGTACGATTATCTAACTGGGCATAGCCTTGAATAGCTTCTTGGTAATTTTCCAACTCACTATCCAACTCTGCTAAGCCCAATATCAAGAGAGGATCCTCTGAGTAAGTCAAGGCCTCCAATAATTTCTCACGCGCCACATCTGTCAAACCTTCCATCTGGTAAAGGTCTGCTTTTAGAGTCAAAGCCGAAACATACCAGTCACTGTCAGCTTGGATTTCCTCAAGGTAAGCGAAGGCTTCCTCGATTTGACCATCCTCGCTAGCAATTGCAGCTAGATTAAGATGAACCTCTGGAAAATCCTCTACGATTTTCAGGTAAATTTCCTTGGCCTGAGGATAGAAACCAATCCCTTCAAGATAAGTTGCCAACTCATACAGAAGATCACTTGAATCATTTTCTAAAGCTTTGGCGAAATAATGCTCAGCCTTAGTTAAATCTTGCTCCTCCAAAGCCTGTAACATCTGTTGACTATTGTTCACTCTTCCCTTCCTCTCCCTCTAGTTCATATAGGCCACTGACTACCTTATACCATTCAAAAATCGCTGAAATGACAACCTTAGCAGAGGCATAAACTGGAATACCGAGTAAGACTCCCCAAATACCAAACATAGATCCTGAAGTTAACAAAACAAAGAGAACATTAATGGGATGGATATTTAATTGACTTCCCAAAATCAATGGAGAGACAAAACGGCCTTCAATAGTTTGTTCTACGATAAAGACAATCACTACTTTTAAAAGCATGACTGGTCCAGCAATCAAGCCCAATACTAGGGCAGGAAGCATGGCTAGAAAGCTACCAAGATAAGGAACCAGATTTAAAATACCAGCAGTAACACCAAGCGTAACCGCATAGCGTAGACCGATAATCTTGAAGAAGATCATAAACATTACTGCTACAATAATAGCCACTGTCACTTGTCCTCGAACATAGTTGGACAACTGTTGATTCACATCTGATAAAACTTGTCCAACAGGTTCTTTCAATTTTCTTGGCATAAATTGGGTCAAATAGTTACGCAAGCCTTTCCCATCACGCAAGAGATAAAAGAGCATGAAAGGAACGATAATCAAGGCAACAATAACTTGAGATGCCCCGCTAATAAAGGCACTCACCCAGTTGACTGCCTGAGATGAAACCTTACTTGCCCAAACTGTAGCCTGGCTAGAGAAGTTTGTCAAAACTTGCTCTAACTGAGGTCTGAAATCATCTGGCAGGTGCTGGGCTACCAATCCATTAACAATCCTATCTATATCTTCTAAGTAAACAGGAACGTTTCTTGCAAAGGTCAAAACCTGACGTTGCAGATTTGGAATGGCGACTGCCAAGCCCCAAATGATAAAGAGAGCGATGATGACAAAGACAATAGTGATAGCTATGACGCGATTAACCTTATGCTTCTCCATCCAATCAACAATAGGATTCAGTAAATAGTATAGTAAACCAGACAGAATGACTGGCAACATCACAACCGCTAAAAAGTCCAAAACAGGTGAAAATAGAAAACTAATCTTACTTAAAATAAAAAGATTCAGTCCCAATAATAAGGTTACTAAAAATACCGTAATGGCCTTGTTATCTAAAAACCACTTAAAAAACCAAGATAGGCTAAAATGTTTCTCTTTTTGCTCCATAAATACTTCCTTTCTATCGTTCTCTCATTATACCATTTTTAAAGCAAAATAACTCTTTTTTAAAGTGCTTACATGGAGACAGCGACATAAAAAAATCCCCTCAACAGAGGAGATTCGATTAGTCTTGAATATGACGGTCTAAGTTCTTCTGATAATCAGCATTTGATTTGGCTTTTTCATCAGCAAATTTCTTACGGAACTCATCCATTTCTTTAGACGTTACAATCTTGTCTTGTAATTTTTGGTACTTGTAGCTGTGTTCACTTGTCTTATCACCTACCCAACCATCTGCACCGCTACCTGGAACTTTCTTCGTTATTAGCATTTGGGCACCATCTGAGTATACAGGAATAACCAAGGCACTATCTGTTAACCAAGCTTGAGCTTTAGCATATTTAGAATAACGTTTTTGCAGATCTGTTTTCTCACCACTAGCATCCGTAATTAACTCTTTAAACTTATCTAAACCAACAGCTTTGATTGCCGGATTATCTGTACCTGGTGCTACACCAAGTGCTCCTAGAAGAGTTGGGCCAGATGTTGGATCAAATACATCTAAATAGGTTGATGGATCTGCATAATCAGGACTCCAACCACTATTTACATTGATATCCCAATCAATATTGTCAGTTGATGTTGCAAATACTGTCATATTTCCCAATTCATCATCAGAAACTTGTTGAATGTCAATCACTATATTTTCAGAGCCTAAGGCTTCCTCAATGGATTGTTTATAAGATTGGGCTTGACGAATAAAATCTGTCTGAGTAGAGGAAACTGGAAGGTCTAAATGAACGGGGAACTGTACTCCATCGGCTTGAAGTGTTTTCTTAGCAACTTCAAATTTAGCTTTAGCCTTGTCTACATTATGAAGTGAATCTTGTGCATCATCAAGACTCACGTCTTTCCAAGCGCTATCCAACTTATCCAGTTCTGCCTTAGCTACTTGCCCAAACGACTGCTCTCCAACTTGGACAAATGTTGGAGGGGTAAAACTTGTACGTAATTTACGAGGTGCCACTTCGTCCCCAAATACTTGAGATACTGCAGCCGTACGATCTGCAGCGAAAGCCAAGGATTGACGGAAATCTTTATTCAACAAAGCCTTTTTAGTGGATGATTTTTCCGCATCACTTGTTTTAGCAGTATGGTTATAAGCTACACGATCAATATTAGTAGACATATAGAATACGCCACCTCTTTGTTGACCATATACAATATTATCCTTGTATTTTTCTTTTAGACGTTCATAATTGGCAGAATTTTTAAAGAGAGGAGCAGCTGGATAATGTCCCTCATCAAAACCACGTCCAAGAGAATCGGCATCCTGACCATCAAAGAACGACAATTTAATATCATCAATAAAGACATTTTGCTTATCCCAATAGTTTTGATTTTTGGTCATCTCAATAGAAGATTTAGATGTCAATCCCTTGAGGAGGTAGGCACCATTATAAAGAATGCTTGTTACATCAGTCGCCTTCCCAAAGTCATCTCCTTTAGAAGCCAAAAAGTCCTCGCTAATTGGGGCAAGAACGCCCATTGTTGTCTTGGAATTCCAGAAAGATTCTGGATGGTTCAAAGTGTAAACAACCGTATAATCATCTGTCGCTTTTACACCAACAGTAGAGAAATCTGTTGTTTTCCCATTTACATAGTCATCCAATCCTTTGATAGAATCCTGTACCAAATAGAGAGCCTGTGATTTCTTATCAGCTGCGTGCTTCAGACCAGTTACAAAGTCCTGAGCTTTGACTTCACCATACTCTTCGCCTTCATTGGTATACCATTTGACACCCTGACGGATTTTATAGGTATAAGTCAAACCATCTTTTGAAACAGTCCAATCTTCTGCAACTGATGGAATCAGATTTCCATATTGGTCATTTTCAAGTAGACCGTCAATAACGTTCCCTGTGACCTGTTTTGTACTCTTGTTACCAGAAACTGTATAATCCAGAGTCGTAGGGTCTGTAGAGAAGACATAGGTATAGGTAACAGGTTTAGTAGCATCTTTACCACCTGTTGAGCACGCTACTAGCATAGCCGCCGAGAGTATAGCTACACCAGCTGCTAGAAAAATTCGTTTTTTCATAGTAAGGACTCCTTTAAACATTTTATGAATTCATTATAGCACTTTTAAGAAGAAAAGTAAGGAAAACAATCTCAATATTATTATATTTTTCAAAAAAACAATCAATTATTTTTTTAAAGTGCTTACATCTAATTGGATGTCTTTAATTGACTTGTTTTTGTGATATAATAGTCTTATCTTTATATAGAGGTAACGTTATGAAAGAAACTGTTTATTTTGGAACTTACACACGTCGTACTTCCCAAGGGATTTACAAGGCTGACTTTGATACAGAAACTGGTCAGCTTTCAAACCTAGAACTTTTTGCAGCTGAGCCAAGTCCAACCTACCTTGCCTTTGACCAGCACCAACATTTATACACAGTTGGTAGTCAAGACGATAAGGGGGGCATTGCAGCCTATCAAACTGACGGGACTTTGTTAAATCATGTCGTTGAGGAGGGAGCTCCCCACTGTTATGTTGCCGTTGATGAAAAGCGTGATTTGGTTTACGCAGCCAACTACCACAAAGGACAGGTACTTGTTTATAAACGTCAGGAGGATGGTAGTCTTCTACTTAGTGATATGGATCAACACAGTGGCCAAGGTCCACATGAAAATCAAGCTTCCCCCCATGTTCACTATACAGATTTAACACCTGACCACTATCTAGTAACCTGCGACTTAGGAACTGACCAAGTTATTACTTATGACCTTGATCAAGAAGGGAAATTATCTAAGCTCTATACCTACAATAGTATTCCTGGAGCTGGTTCTCGTCATATTGTTTTCCATAACCACTATAAAATCGCTTATCTCATTTGTGAACTCAATAGCACTATCGAGGTTTTAATCTACGATGGCGTTGGCGAATTTGAACGTATGCAGGTCATTTCAACTTTACCAGAAGCTTACGAAGGCTTTAATGGAACCGCTGCTATTCGTCTCTCTAAAGACGGTAAATACCTCTACGCTTCTAACCGTGGCCATGATTCTATCGCAGTATATACCATCCTTGCGGATGGTAGCTTAGAATTGCTAGAAATCGTTCCAACGCATGGTCAGACCCCACGTGATTTTGATTTGACACCCGACCAAAAATTTCTCATTGCTGTCCACCAAGACTCTGACAATGCAACTATCTTTAAACGTAATTGTGACAATGGTCGTCTAGCAGAACTCTCCAACGACTTCCATGTTCCCGAAGCAGTCTGCATCCGTTTTGCTCCTTAATACTCTTCAAAAATCNNATCTGCAACCTCAAAACTGTGTTTTGAGCAACCTATGGCTAACTTCCTATGTTTGCTTTTTGATTTTTATTGAGTATAAAACACCATAAAAAATGAACTTGGTAACTCAAGTTCATTTTTTCTTATAGTCTTTTTCCGACATTGATACGATTAATAGCACGTTGCAAAGCAATCTTAGCACGACGCTCTTGATCAATCAAGTGTTTTTCGTGGGCTTCTTCGATTTCGCGCTCCGCACGAAGCTTGGCACGTTCTGCACGGCTAACATCGATATCACGAGCACGTTCTGCAGAATCCGCAACGATTGTAATGATATCATTGGCAATTTCAATAACGCCTCCGTTTACTGCAATCCAGTTCACGTGATCTTCATCATCAATACGTTTTACCTTTACTTCATCAACTGCTAAAACCGCAATCATATTTTCATGTCGTGGCAAGATCCCCATCTCACCATCCAGAGTTCGAACTGATACATAGCTGGCATGGTGATCATAGACGAGACCATCTGGTGTCACGATCTGGACAGTTAACTGAGCCATAGATCACCTCTTAAAATCCCATTTTTTCAGCTTTTGCAATCACATCTTCGATAGAACCTACACCACGGAAGGCATCTTCTGGCAAGTGGTCATGTTTACCATCAAGGATTTCCTTAAAGCCACGAACAGTTTCAGCAACTGGGACATAAGAACCTGGTTGACCAGTAAATTGTTCCGCAACGTTGAAGTTTTGCGACAAGAAGAACTGGATACGACGGGCACGAGCAACCAAGGTCTTTTCTTCATCAGAAAGCTCATCCATACCAAGGATAGCAATGATATCTTGCAATTCATGGTAACGTTGAAGGACACGTTTTACTTCAGCAGCAACTGCATAGTGCTCTTCTCCAACGATTTCAGGTGCCAAGGCACGTGAGCTTGAAGCAAGTGGGTCAACGGCTGGGTAAATACCCAATTGTACCAACTTACGTTCCAAGTTGGTTGTTGAATCCAAGTGAGCGAAGGCTGTTGCTGGCGCTGGGTCAGTATAGTCATCCGCTGGCACATAGATAGCCTGGATAGAGGTTACCGAACCCTTCTTAGTTGATGTGATACGTTCTTGCAATTGACCCATTTCCGTAGCAAGTGTTGGTTGGTAACCAACGGCTGATGGCATACGACCCAAGAGGGCAGATACTTCAGAACCAGCCTGAGTGAAACGGAAGATATTATCGATAAAGAGAAGCACATCTTGGCCTTCTACATCACGGAAGTATTCAGCGATTGTCAAACCAGTAAGGGCAACACGCATACGTGCTCCTGGTGGCTCATTCATCTGACCAAATACCATGGCTGTTTTCTCGATAACGCCTGATTCTTTCATTTCCCAGTAAAGATCGTTCCCTTCACGAGTACGTTCCCCAACACCAGTAAACACTGAAATACCACCGTGTTCTTGGGCAATGTTGTGAATCAATTCTTGGATCAAGACGGTTTTACCAACTCCGGCACCACCGAAAAGTCCAACCTTACCACCTTTTAGGTAAGGGGCAAGAAGGTCGATAACCTTAATCCCTGTTTCAAGGATTTCAGAAGAGGTAGACAATTCATCAAAAGTTGGAGCTTTTTTATGAATTGGCTGACGCTCTGCATCTTCTGTAAAAGGAGCTTCCAAGTCAATGGTATCTCCCAAAACGTTGAAGACACGTCCCAAAGTTTCTTTACCTACTGGTACAGAGATTGGACGACCTGTGTCCAATACTTCCATTCCACGAGTCAACCCATCTGTTGATTCCATGGCGATAGTACGGACCATACCATCTCCCAACTCCAAGGCTACTTCAAGGACGATTTTTGTTTTTCTTTCGTCATTTTTGTAGACGACAAGTGCATTGTTAATCTCAGGAAGTTTTTCCCCTGCTGCAAACAAGACGTCTACAACGGGTCCGATAACCTGAGCAATTTTACCTGAACTCATCTCCTTCTCCTATTCTATATAAGATACTGTCGGTTCCTAGTTCAACTAGGTCCTAAGTTCATTTTCATACGAGCTGGACTAGAGCCTATTCTAAGGCACTAGCTCCTGCTACGATTTCTGTAATTTCTTGTGTAATCGCCGCCTGTCTGGCACGGTTATACTGAATTGTCAAATCATTAATGACTTTCTTAGCATTATCTGTCGCTGTTTGCATGGCGGTCATACCCGCAGCATTTTCAGCTGTCTTAGCATCGATAATAGCCCCGTAAATCATACTTTCTGCAAACTGAGGCAACAACTGCTCCAAAATTTCTTCTCGGCTAGTTTCCAATTCAAAGGTCAAGCTGTAACTGTCATCCGCTTCATTTGGATCCAAGTCAACAATTGGAAGCATTTGTTCCACACGCATTTGACTGGTTAGCGTATTGACATGGTGGTTATAGCAGACATAGAGTTCATCAAAAAGTTCATTTTGGTACATTTCAACAGTTTTTGAAATAATCTTACGGACTTCATCAAAGCTAGGTTGGTCTGCCAAGCCACGTAGTTCATAAAGTGGTTGAATACCACGAGCCTTAAAGAAATCAGCTCCCATTCCACCAATACAGATCATTTCAAAACCTTTACCGTCTGGATGGTATTCTTCTTTCAACTCCATAACGGCTTTCAGAATAGAGGAATTATAACCTCCAACCAAACCGCGGTCTGAAGTGATAACGATATAGCCTGTCTTCTTCACAGGACGGCTAATCAGCATGGGATTGGTTGAGCCACCAGCTCCATTACCATGAAGAATATCTGTCAAAAGTTTACGAACTTTCTGAGCATAAACTTGGAAATTGCGAGCAGCTTCTTCAGAACGACCTAGCTTAGCAGCTGATACCATCTGCATGGCATTAGTGATTTGACTCGTATTTTTTGTTGAGGCGATTTTTGTTTTAATATCATTTAGAGATACTGCCATCTGACACCTCTATTCTTATTGGAAGCTGGTTTGATTGAGAAACTCTGTAATCGCAGCATCCAAGACTGCTTCTTCTGGCAAGTCTTTTGTATCACGAATGGTTTCTAAAATCTCTGGATGTTGAGCGTCAAAGAAGGCATGGAACTCTTCCTCGAAACGAACAATATCATCTACTGGAACAGTATCCAAGAAACCATGTGTCAAAGCATAGAGAATGGTTACTTGTTTCTCAACAGGTAATGGTTTGTGAACAGGTTGTTTCAAGACTTCAACTGTACGACGTCCACGGTTCAACTTAGCCTGTGTTGCCGCATCCAAGTCAGAACCAAACTTAGTGAAGGCTTCCAACTCACGGTATGAAGCAAGGTCGATACGAAGTGTACCAGCAACCTTTTTCATGGCTTTGATTTGTGCAGAACCACCTACACGAGATACAGATGAACCTGCATCGATGGCTGGACGAATACCCGCATTGAAGAGACCATCACCAAGGAAGATTTGTCCATCAGTGATTGAAATCACGTTGGTTGCGATATAGGCTGAGATATCTCCTGCTTGGGTCTCGATAAACGGTAGGGCTGTAATTGATCCACCACCAAGTTCATCAGAAACTTTAGCTGAGCGCTCAAGCAAACGGCTGTGAAGGTAGAAAACATCCCCTGGGAAGGCTTCACGACCTGGAGGACGACGAAGCAAGAGTGACAGTTCACGATAAGCTACCGCTTGTTTTGATAAATCATCATAAACAATCAAAACATGTTTCCCTTGGTACATAAATTCTTCCGCCATGGCAACCCCAGCATAAGGAGCTAGGAAGAGCAATGGAGATGGTTGTGAAGCAGAGGCTGTCACAACGATTGTGTAATCCAAGGCACCGTACTGACGTAGTGTTTCTACTTGCGTACGAACTGTTGATTCTTTTTGTCCAATCGCAACATAGATACAGATCATATCTTGACCTTTTTGGTTCAAGATTGTATCAATCGCAATGGTTGTTTTCCCTGTCTGACGGTCCCCAATAATCAACTCACGTTGACCACGACCAATCGGTACAAGGGCGTCAATAGCTTTCAAACCAGTTTGCAATGGTTCTGATACAGACTTACGTTGCATAACACCAGGAGCTGGCGCTTCTACTGGACGAGTTTTATCAGTGTGGATTTCTCCAAGACCATCAACTGGACGACCAAGCGGATCCACAACACGACCAATCAGACTTTCACCTACTGGGACTTCCATGATTTTACCTGTACGGCGGATTGTATCGCCTTCACGGATATCTGTAAAGTCACCTAGGATGATAATACCAACGTCTGTTGACTCCAAGTTTTGAGCCATACCATAAGAGCCGTTTTCAAAAATCAACAACTCTCCACTCATGGCATTTTCAAGGCCATGAGCACGTGCGATACCATCCCCGATATAGGTTACAACACCTGTTTCAGTCACATCAAAATTGGGTTTGAAATTTTCAATTTGTTGCTTAATTAAAGCGCTGATTTCTTGTGCGTTAATTGCCAAAAGAACACCACTTTCTATTTCAAATTTTCTTTAACAACTTTAAGTTGTTGTTTAATACTCACATCAATTGTCTTGTGATTGGCAAAAATGACAAAACCACCAATGAGACTTTCATCGATTTGTTCTTTTACACTCCGCACTTTCAGAGACATTTTCTTCTCAATCAAAGGGAGCAAACGACTCTTTTGTTCATCCGTTAAAGGATGAGCAGCAGTAATCGTCACTTCAAATCGATTTGTTTCTTTTTCAAGTCGGTTCAAGCAATCTACAAGCACATCATAAAAAAGATTTGCTCTGTGATTGTAGGCCAGAACCTGGATAAAGTTTTGTATTAAAGGTGACACAGAGTCTTGAAAAAAAGCAATTGTTTTTTCCTTGTCAGACTCGTCTACTGCCACTTGTTTTAAAAAAGAAGGCAGACCTGTTTCTTCAGCAACTTGCTTGATTTGAGTCAAGTCTGAAAAGATACGGGCTTCTTCTCCTTTTTCAAGTACCAATTGGACAAAAGGCATGCTGTATTTTTCAATTACCTTTACTGTTTTCTTGTCCATTAAGCTTCTCCTAGCTGATCGATATACTGATCAATGAGTTCTTTATGGGCATGACCGTCAAGGTTTTGTGAGATGATTTTACCAGCTAGGCTGATGGTCAAATCTGCTACCTCACCCTTAACGCTTTGTAAAGCTTCAGCTTTGTTTTGAGCAATTTCTTGGTTTGCTTTTTCTTTTAAGCGTCCTGCTTCTAGTTTAGCATCTACTAAAATACTAGCCTTACTTTTCTCAGCTGTTGCTTTCGCATTCTCAATGATTGCCTTGGCTTCTTTACGGCTACCAGCCAATTCATCTTCGCGTTTTTGAGCCAATACTTCTGCTTTTTGACGGGCTTCTTCAGCACTGTCAATATCAGTAGCAATTTTTTCAGCTCTTTCTTCGAAAATGCCTGTAATATTAGACCATGCAAATTTTTTAATCAAGACTAGCAAAAGAATAAAAGAGCCAGTGATTAAAATAAAATTACCAATCAATTCACCTACTGTTACGTGCATCAGTTACTCCTTTCTATTCCTCTTCAATATTAATCTTATTCCCTAAATACACAGATGTCAAAAGAGTAAAGACATAAGCTTGGATGCAGGAAATAAAGACAGAAAATGCAGTCCAAGCCAAATTAGCTCCAAAGGCTACTGGATACCAATAAATAGCTTGGTGGGAAAGAAGAAGTAACAAACTCGTCATGACCTCTCCTGCAAAGATATTCCCAAAAATCCGCAAAGCCAAAGATAAGAAGTTTGTAAATTCTTCCAAGATATTCATCGGTATGACAAAAACAGGACTCATAAAAGATTTTATACTTTTTTTAAATCCACGACGACGAACGCTTTCTATATGTGTCAACAAAATGACAAGAAAAGATAAGGTTAAGTCATACTGTAAATTAGCGGTTGGCGAACTCCACCAGTTAGTCCCATCGATCGTTTGAAGCTTTGTCATTAAGCCAAGGTTATTGGCAATCACCATGAAAAGAAATAAACAAAGGAAAAAGAGTGAGTAATCTTTCATGTAGCGCGAACCAATGTTAGGTTCTGTAAATCCAATAACAAAGTCATAGACATACTCAAGTACATTTTGCTTTCCTTTGGGTTTCAAGGTCATATTGCGGCTTGCCCAATAAATAAAGACAAAAATAACTCCCACAATCAACAAGGTCATGGCTAACATAGTCAGATTGAAGATAACAGGACCAATAGAGATGATTGGATTAATACTTTCTTCCATCTAAAATCCTCCCTTTTCTTCTCGTTCCATGTATTTATTTGATAATAAATGAGAAGACAAGAGTTACAAAGAAAGTTCCTTCAATAAAGGCAACACCTAAAAACATCAAACTACGAAACTCAGAAAGCATATCTGGTTGGCGTGCTACTGATTTAAACAGTCCATTCATCAATAAACCTTCACCGACAGATACGCCCATACAGGCAATACATAAGCCTAAAAATGTTAAATTCATAACGAATTCTCCTTTAAAATAAAATTTACTTACTTAGTGTAGTCCTAAAATTTAAATTTGTCAACTTTTTTTGCACATTGGAAGCGTTTAATGAAAATTACTTCCATTTTCTTTCGTATTTCACTCTATTCTGAAAAACTTGTGTATATTTACTGAAGCTAGCAAGTCTTACCTGTAAATTTAATGAAAGCAACACAAAATCCGAGAGGGGAATCTCGGATTAAGGTCAATCTATTGTTAGTAGTTCTTATTTAATGTTTATTAAGCACGAACTGTGACGCTGGTTCCATCTTCCTTATAAAGATTGATAAGCCCCTCTTTAAGAGCTCGAACCATATCTCCTGCTTGCACAGGTTGTGGAACCTTGATTGTCAAGAGTTCCATTGGATTTGGAGCGCGATCGATCTTATTTCCTTTGGCATCGTGCAAATCTTCGATATACGTTTCAAAATGACGGAAACCTGGACCATAAAACTCAACTTGGTCGCCTTCGTTAATCACGTTCCGTTGACGAATAGTTGCTGTTTGTGTCGCCTCATCATAAGAAACTACCTCAGCGACAAACTTATACTCAGGAATTTTACGACGAGCACCAAACAACTGCTCATTTTCAGATGGTGTACCATAGTAGAAACCTGTTGCCAATTCACGTTGGGCAACCTTCCACATCTCGTCCACCAAGTCTTGTTTGATAGCTTCAAACTTTTCAGGACTTTCAAGATAGGCATCCACAGCCGCCTTGTAGCAGTTGGTTACTGTTGATACGTAGTGAATAGACTTCATACGTCCTTCGATTTTTAGACTGTCCACACCATTTTCAATCATATCTGGGATATGGTCAATCATAGACATATCAACGGCTGACATTGAAAATTCTTCTGGAATCTCACCCTTAAGGCT
Source organism: Streptococcus sp. 5004 (assembly GCF_013276755.1). Classification (GTDB taxonomy): domain Bacteria; phylum Bacillota; class Bacilli; order Lactobacillales; family Streptococcaceae; genus Streptococcus. The sequence goes on from NZ_VMLP01000029.1 coordinate 16,128, forward strand.
CTTACGTTCTTTCCCAAATGGCATATCGTAAAGGTCGTACTTCCAACGGCAAGACTGAGAGCAACCACCACGGTTAGCATCACGCATACTCATATGGTTTGAAAGAGTACAACGTCCAGAGTATGAAATACACATAGCTCCATGGACAAAGGCTTCAATTTCAACATCTGTACGTTTGCGGATTTCAGCTAATTCTTCCATTGAAACCTCACGCGCTAAAACGACACGAGTCAAACCCAGTTCTTTCCAGAACTCAAGAGTTTCATAGTTAGTGGCACTGGCTTGAGTAGAGAGATGGATTTCAAGACCTGGTGCTTCTGTCGCTGCAATCATAATCAAGGCTGGGTCAGATACGATAACTGCTGCAATGCCGATATCACGTAGTTTACGGAACCACTCACCAGCACCAGCTTCATTTCCTTCGTGCATAACCATATTGGCAGCTACATAGACCTTAGCTCCATACTTAGCCGCAAACTGCACGCCTTCTTCCATCTGTTCGAAAGTAAAGTTGCCTGCACGGCTACGAAGACCATAGGCCTGACCACCGATAAAGACAGCATCTGCCCCATACTGAACAGCTACTTTTAGCTTCTCTAAAGTCCCTGCAGGTGATAAAACCTCAGGACGTTTTAATGTTTTTGTCATGTTTTCTCCTATTTGCAATATAAAAGTTTGACGTTTTTCCTTCTCATTTTATAGTAAATAAGGGATAAAATCAAGCCTAGACGGATTGTTTTGACAATTCTAATCTTTTAAGCTGTGCATCATGACTGATAAACTGTCGAAAATTCACCCAGTTTTAACAAGTAGTCAAAAAGTCTAGAAAAGTAAAAACCAGTACCCAAAGATACTGGCTCATTAAACTACATAAATTAGTCCTTAGTTAACTACTCCCACTCAACTGTTGCAGGTGGTTTACTTGTAATATCATAGACGATACGGTTCACATGATCCACTTCATTTACGATACGTACTGAGATTTTTTGAAGGACTTCCCAAGGAATTTTGGCAAAGTCAGCAGTCATACCATCAATAGAGGTGATGGCACGGATTGCAATCGTGTAGTCATATGTACGACCATCACCCATAACACCAACTGAACGAACTCCTGTGTTAACAGTGAAGTATTGCCAGATATCGCGGTCAAGGCCAGCTTTAGCAATTTCCTCACGAAGAATAGCGTCTGACTCACGAACTGTTTCTAGTTTTTCTTCAGTGATTTCACCCATGACACGGATCGCAAGTCCTGGTCCTGGGAATGGTTGGCGCCATACGATATGGTCTGGCATACCAAGCTCTGTACCTAGGGCACGAACTTCGTCCTTATAAAGAGTGTTGAGTGGTTCGATGAGTTCAAACTGCATGTCTTCTGGAAGACCACCCACGTTGTGGTGTGACTTAATAGTTTGAGCTGTATCTGTACCAGACTCGATAACGTCTGTATATAAGGTCCCTTGAGCAAGGAATTTCACACCTTTGAGCTTGCTTGCTTCGTCATCGAATACATAGACAAACTCGTTACCGATGATTTTACGTTTTTGTTCAGGGTCAGAAACGCCAGCAAGTTTATCAAGGAAACGTTTAGCAGCGTCTGCTTTAACGATATTCAAACCAAACTTACCACCAAGCATGTCCATAACTTGGTCCGCTTCTCCTTTACGAAGAAGACCGTGGTCTACGAAGATACAGATCAATTGATCGCCAATCGCTTTTTGGAGAAGAACCCCAACGACAGATGAGTCTACCCCACCTGATAGACCAAGAAGGACACGTTTGTCACCGACTGTTTCACGGATTTTTTGAATCTGCATGTCAATGAAGTTATCCATTGTCCAGTCGCCTTTAGCCTTACAGATGTTAAGGGCAAAGTTACGAAGGATATCATTACCGTATACAGAATGACGAACTTCTGGGTGGAATTGGATACCGTAAATGTGTTTATCTGGATTTTCAATGGCTGCGTATGGACAGTCAGCTGAAGTTCCAGTACGAACGAAATCAGCAGGAATCTCTGTTACAGCATCACCATGACTCATCAATACAGTCTGTTCATCAGGTGTTGATTCAAAAAGAGCTGATGGTGTGTGAGTAAGAGTTGATTGACCATATTCACGATTTCCAGCATCACCTGCAGGAACAACTTTTCCTCCAAGTTTATGGGTCAATAACTGCATACCATAACAGATTCCCAAAATAGGAATTCCAAGTTCGAAGATTTCTGGGTCAATATCAAATGAACCATCTTCGTATACAGAGTTTGGACCGCCTGAAAGGATAATTCCTACAGGATTGATTTCACGAACTTCAGCAGCTGAAATTTTATGGCTCTTTAGTTCTGAAAAAACACCAATCTCACGGATACGGCGTGAAATCAGCTGGTTGTACTGGCTACCATAGTCCAATACGATGATTTTTTCGACATCTTTCAAATCAGTTGAAATGTTACTCATCTTTTTCCTTTCTCAAAAGAAATATCTTTTCCAATATTCTATCACAAATAAGACCTAATTACCAACTAAACAAGGCGAAGTTTGACTTTTTCTAGTTTATTGGGGTACAATAGAGAAAAGATAGAAATGAAGAGAAAAATATGCTACCTGCTTATATGAAAATCCACGATCAGATTAAAAAGGATATTGACGAACATCGTTGGGCTATTGGGGAGAGGCTTCCCAGTGAACGAGATTTAGCAGAGCAGTTTGCAGTCAGCCGCATGACCCTCCGCCAAGCCGTATCTCTATTAGTCGAAGAAGGTGTTTTAGAGCGTCGTGTAGGAAGCGGCACTTTTGTTTCCAGTACACGTGTACAGGAAAAGATGCGAGGGACAACCAGTTTTACTGAAATTGTTAAGTCCCAAGGTAAAGTTCCCTCTAGCCAGCTCATTTCCTACAGAAAAACCATTCCCAATGAGCAAGAAGTTGCTAAGTTAGGAATTTCTCCAACCGAAAACATTATCCGAATGGAACGTGTTCGCTATGCCGACAAAGTTCCTCTGGTTTATGAGGTTGCTTCTATTCCTGAAAAATTCATTAAGGACTTTAAAAAGGAAGAAATCACCAGTCATTTCTTCCAAACTTTGCAAAAACATGGCTACCGCATCGGTAAATCACAGCAGACTATTTATGCTCGCCTTGCTAAAGAAAAGATTGCCCACTATTTGGAAGTTGAAAAAGGACATGCTATTCTTGGTCTGACTCAGGTTTCCTACCTAGAAGATGGTACTGCATTTGAATACGTAAAAAGTCAGTATGTAGGCGAACGTTTTGAATTTTATCTTGAAAACAATTAATACTCTTCGAAAATCAAATT
>NZ_VMLP01000003.1:0-51827 GCF_013276755.1 Streptococcus sp. 5004
TGTTTGACAAACACGCCAATCTCAAGTACAAGTTTGGGAATCGGCATTTCTGGGCGGAAGGTTATTATGTAAGTACAGTAGGGCTTAATGAAGCCACAATTAAGAAATATATCCAAGAACAGGAAAAGCATGATATAGCACTAGATAAATTGAGTGTAAAAGAATATGAGGATCCCTTTAGGGATAGTGGTAAGTAATACTAAAGCCTCTTTAAGAGGCAAGTGACGAGTCAAGAGCAATGAGGCTTGAACAAAGTGAAAGCCAGCGTCTTTAGGCGCTGGCTGGTAATTTGGGCTTATAGCCCTGGGACAAACCACCCGTTTGACGGGTGGTTATGATTGTGGGAAGATTTTTGAAGAATTTTAATCAAAATAAAGCAAGTCTTTGCTGGTGCTTGTAAAGAGGTCGAAGCCATCCTTGGTAACAACACCGCAGTCTTCAATACGAACACCGACTTTACCAGGGATATAGATACCTGGTTCAACAGAGAAGCACATGCCTTCTTCGATGACCATGTCGTTTCCTTCCATGATAGATGGGAATTCGTGGACATCCATACCGATACCGTGACCAAGACGGTGGTTGAAGTACTCGCCGTAACCAGCTTTTTCTATGACCTCACGGGCAGCGCGGTCCACTTCATGGGCAGTCACTCCCGGCTTGATAAAGTCAAGAGCAGCTTGTTGAGCTTCAAGAGTCAAGTTATAAATGTCTTTCTTGAATTGGTCAGGTTTGCCGACTGCGACTGTACGAGTCATATCTGACGCATAGCCGTTGACGAGGACACCTAGGTCAAAGAGGAGAAGGGCGTTATTTTCGACCTTATTAGCTGCTGGAATGCCGTGCGGATTTGCAGCGTTATTGCCAGTTAAGACCATGGTATCAAAACTCATTTCATAACCTTCACGCTTCATAGCAAAGTCGATTTGAGCGATGATATCTGTCTCAGTTTTATCAAGAGAAATATTGTCAAAGCCAACTTTTACAGCCTTGTCCGCATAGAGACCTGCAACCATCATTTTTTGCACTTCGTCAGCTGATTTGATGAGGCGCATGCGTTGGATACGAGGAGTGAGGTTTTCAAACTCAGCAGTTTCAAAAACGGTTTTTAAACCATGATATTTTGTTAAGATGAGATTGTCAAACTCAACAGCGACACGTTTGAAGTCAAGTTGTGGAAGAGCATGTTTCATTTTTTGCCATGGATTTTCAGAATCCACATAGCCCACAACTGGGAAGGAAACAGTGCTAGTAGCACGCTCAACTTCAAGGGCTGGGACAAAGAGGAGGGGTTCTTGATCCGCTAGGACAAAAAGGAACATTTGACGTTCATGGGGGTCACTGTAAAAGCCAGTGAGGTAATTGATTGTGACGGGGTCAGATACGACAGCGACGTCTAGTTTTTCTGATTCAAGATATGTTACGATTTGTTGTAATTTAGACATATGCTACCTTCTTTCTACCCCTCTATTTTGGCAAAAAAAGTGAGAAAATGCAAGGGAGAAGGGTAAAAGAAAAGACAAAAAGAACTCCGACAAGATGTGGAGTTCTTTTATATAATTCCCATTTGTTTAAGAAAAGTCAGCCTTGCTTTTGACATCACTGTATTCTTCAGCGATTTCTTGGCTGAGAATATCTTCATAGGCAGGGAGTTGGATGTCCTGACCATATTTCTTCTTGAGGGCAGTAGTGACTAGGCGATAAGCTAGATTGGCATTACGAGAGAGGATAGGCCCGTGGAAGTAGGAACCAAAGACATTTTTATAATGAACGCCTTCACCGATTTTTTCTTCGTTATTTCCATTGCCATAGACAACCTGTCCCAGCGGTTTTTGGTCATCTGAGAGGAAGGTACGGCCCTGATGATTTTCAAAACCATAGTAGGTTTCATCGAAATCTTCATTGTGAATCTTGATGTCACCGATAAAACGGTTATTGGTCTGGTTGAGGGTGTAGTGGCCCATGACCCCTAGTCCTTCGATGCGTCTCCCTGAAGCTTCAACATAATATTGCCCCAATAGTTGGAAACCACCGCAGATAGCGAGAACCACACCGTCGTTTTGGATGTAGTTGTCAATGCTCTCTTTTTTAGCAGGTAGGTCGTCTGCAATAATACTTTGTTCAAAGTCTTGACCGCCACCGAAAAAGGTAATGTCGTAGTGGTTTTCATCAAAATTATCATGAAGTGAAACGATGTCAACTTTCACATAGGCTCCCAGTTTTTCAGCAACATACTTGAGCATGAGGATGTTTCCATTGTCCCCATAGGTATTCATGAGGTTTCCGTAGAGGTGGGCAATGTTGAGCTGATAGGGGTAATTGCCATCTTTTGAGGAAAGTGAAGTATAAACCATTAGTTCATCTCCTTTCTAACAATCTGACGACTAGCCAGCAGTTCGCGGAATTCAAGCATAGCAGTATAAGTTGCCAGAATATAAGCATGCTTGCAGTCTTGGTTTTCAATGGTCTTAAGAACTTGTTCCAGACTACTTGTTTCAGTGATTTTATCAGCTGGATAGCCTGTCACTCGGAGGCGACGTGCGATTTCAGAATGACGAACACCGCCAGCGTTAATTTCTGGAATATCCATCTCAGTGATTTGTTCAAAATCAGCATCCCAGATCCAGCTGGTATCAATACCGTCTGCATAGTCAGCGTTAAGGAGGACGGATAGGCTAAATGGATAAGGCGCTAGTTTAATCATCTCGATAGCTTGGGTAGCACCGACTGGATTTTTAATCAAGACAAGGGTACATTCTTTGTCACCGATATGGAAGGTTTCTTGGCGTCCAAAGACAGCACGGCTCTTGTCAAATCCTTGCTTGATGAGTTGCGAATCTGCCCCAAGGAAACGGGCGATAGCAACCGCAGCAAGGGCATTGTAGATGTTGTAGAGCCCGCCGATTTGGATGCCGTATTCCTGGCCGTCGATGACAAAGCGAGAACGATTGTTGGTCAACTCAACCAGTTCTGTCAAGCGATAGTCTAGATCAGGACGTTTACATCCACAACCTTCACAGATATAGGCACCCAAGTTTGCATAGGTATTGTGCTCATATTTGAGGATACTTTGACAGTCAGGACAGAGAATTCCTTCTGTATTATAGTGAGCCAGTTGGGCTGGCCCTTTCTCCAAGTCAAAACCAAAATACTCTACAGGATTTGGAATAGCTGGCTTGTAGAAAAGTGGACTGTCTCCATTAAGGAGAACAGTGGCAGTAGGTACCTTACGAATAGCATCCAAAATCATCTTGTAAGTTGTGTAAATCTCACCATAGCGGTCCATCTGGTCACGGAAGATATTAGTGATGACGAAGAGACTTGGCTGGATGTAGTCACAGATACGAGATAGGCTGGCTTCATCAATTTCTAAGACGGCAATATTTTTTCCAGTTTTAGACGATTTGGCAGTCAGGAAAGTTGTTGCAATCCCTGTAATCATATTGGCACCGCTTGGGTTGGTCAGAACTTGACCATAAACCTCTTTTAAAATGCCGACAGTGAGGGCAGTTGTCAAGGTTTTCCCGTTAGTTCCAGTGACCACGACAATCTCGTAGTTCTTAGCTAGGTTTTGTAAAAGATCTTTATCAAATTGAAGGGCGACTTTTCCTGGAAGCGTACTTCCACGGCCAAGACGACTTAAAACGAAGTGGGAAGAACGCCCAGCAAGAAGGCCAAAAGTAGTTTTTAATTTCATGTTTCTATTATATCATAAAAGAGGGAAAAGACAGATTTGATACTCAATGAAAATCAAAGAGCAAACTAGGAAGCTAGCCGCAGGTTGCTCAAAGCACTGCTTTGAGGTTGTAGATAGAACTGACGAAGTCAGTAACATATATACGGCAAGGTGAAGCTGACGTGGTTTGAATTTGATTTTCGAAGAGTATGAGATTTCGTAGAAATGAAAACAGCCCTCAGAGGGCTGTTCAATACGATTGAATTTTAACTTAAATCGCAAATAGGTCATTCAAGTTCTCAGCCAAGGTTGGGTGAGTGAAGATTTGTTTTGTGAAGTAAGTGTAAGGAATTTTGTTGTCCATAGCAACAGTGATGATGTTGATGATTTCTTGAGATCCTTCTGAGAAGATGCTTGCTCCAAGAATTTCTTTTGTTTCAGTATTAACCACAGCTTTGAAAGCTCCACGAAGGTCTCCATTTACGTGCCCACGAGGCATGGCTGCAACAGGGATTTCCTTAACGGCGTATGGAAGTTTCAAATCAGCTGCTTGGCTTTCAGTCAAACCAACTTGTGAAAGCGCAGGTGTGATAAACATGGTGTTTGGTACATTGAGACGGTCTTCAAGAGTGTAGCTGCCATCTCCAGCAAGGTAGCTGTAAACAACACGGAAGTCATCAAGTGAAATGTAAGTAAATTGAAGTCCACCGTTGACATCTCCAACTGCAAAGACACCAGGAACGTTTGTTTGACAGTGTTTGTCTACTTTAATAGCGCCACGTTCAGTTAGTTCAATATCTGTATTTTCAAGTTGAAGTGGTTCTACATTTGGTTTGCGTCCAGTTGCGTAGAGAAGGGCATCGAAACGGTAAGTTTCGTTTTCAGTCACGACAAGGACTTGGTCACCGTCGTTTTTGATTTCAGTAGTATGGATATTTTGAAGCAATTCAATACCGTCTTCTTCCATATATTGTTTAGCAAGAGCTGCGATGGAAGGTTCTGCACGAGGTAGGAAAGTATCCAAGGCATCTAGGACTGTGACCTTGCTTCCAAGTTTGTTGTAAAGGCCAGCAAATTCAAGACCGATATTTCCGCCACCAAGGACTCCAAGTTTTTCAGGCAACTTGTCCAAGTTTTGGATCCCTGTTGAGTCAAAGACGTTTTTGCTTGTAGCAAGTCCAGGGATTGGCAAGACGTTTGAAACAGCACCAGTGTTGATGACGATTGTTTCAGCAGTCAGTTCTTTCTTTTCATCACCAGCTTGGATTTCGATGACTTTATTTGAAAGGAAGTGAGCTTCCGCATCAAAGATATCCACGCCTGTACCAGCAACAGTCGCATAGTTTTTACCGTTGAGGCGACCAGTGATAGTATTTTTGGTAGCAATGACTTCTTCAAAAGACAAGCCCTTCTCAGCAGCAACTAGCAAGGTTTTAGTTGGGATACAACCGATGTTGATACAAGTTCCACCGTACATAGCTTTGCTACGTTCAACGAGGGCAACTTTTTTGCCAGCTGAAGCCAATTTACCAGCTAGTGTTTTACCAGCCTTACCAAATCCAATAACGATTAAATCATAAGTTAACATTTAGAGTTCCTCCTATTCGAATTTCATTCTAGCACAAGAAAAAAACTTTTGCACAATTCTGCTACGAAAAAGACAGAAAAAGATAAAAACGCTTTCCAGACAAAAAACTAGTAATTTTTTGACAAGCTTGATAAACTAAAATCCTATCTATTTTTATATAAGATAGAATAAATGTTCGAAAATAGGAGGTTTTATGAAATCGAATCGTTATATTATTGCCTTTGCTGGGGTCATTTTACACTTAATGCTGGGTTCGACTTATGCTTGGAGTGTTTATCGTAACCCTATTATTGAAAAAACGGGATGGGATCAGGCTTCTGTTGCCTTTGCCTTTAGTCTAGCAATCTTTTGTTTAGGCTTATCGGCTGCATTTATGGGGCGTTTGGTAGAAAAATTTGGTCCGAGAGTCATGGGGAGTCTATCTGCTTTTCTATACGCAGGTGGAAATATCTTAACAGGATTTGCAATAGACCGTCAGGAGCTGTGGTTGTTGTATCTGGCTTACGGCATTTTAGGTGGGCTTGGTTTGGGAGCAGGCTACATTACCCCTGTGTCAACGATTATAAAATGGTTTCCTGATAAACGTGGTCTCGCAACAGGTTTAGCGATTATGGGGTTTGGTTTTGCTTCTTTATTGACTAGTCCTATAGCGCAACATCTCATCGCAGGGGTAGGGCTTGTAGAAACTTTTTATATTTTAGGTGCAAGTTACTTTATTATCATGCTCCTAGCTTCACAATTCATTAAGCGTCCAAATGAGCAAGAGCTTGCAATTTTATCTGCTTCAGGGAAAGAAAAAACAGCCTCTTTGACGCAAGGAATGGCTGCAAATCAGGCTCTAAAAAGCAATCGGTTTTATATACTTTGGATTATTTTCTTTATCAACATAGCTTGTGGTTTAGGCTTAATTTCAGCGGCATCGCCAATGGCACAGGAGATGGCTGGCTTGTCTACAAGTCATGCAGCAGTAATGGTGGGCGTTTTAGGGATTTTCAATGGATTTGGTCGCTTGCTCTGGGCGAGTTTGTCTGACTATATCGGTCGCCCTCTAACCTTTAGTATATTACTGCTTGTCAATCTTTTCTTTTCTCTCTCACTTTGGCTCTTTACAGATTCCGTTTTATTTGTAGTCGCTATGTCTATTTTGATGACTTGCTATGGAGCTGGTTTTTCCTTGATTCCAGCTTATCTCAGTGATATTTTTGGAACCAAGGAATTAGCTGCTCTGCATGGTTATATTTTAACAGCTTGGGCAATGGCTGGTTTAGCAGGACCTATTTTATTAGCAGAAACTTATAAAATGGCTCATTCTTACACACAAACCTTGTTCGTTTTTATCATTTTATATAGTATCGCCTTGGCTTTGTCTTATTATCTAGGTCGTTCCATCAAAAAGGAAAGCCAAAAACCGTTTACATGATTTTCTGTAGAAATTGGGCTATCTTTTACTTCTCTCTTGTGTTATACTAGATAGGTTGCAAAGAAAACAGTACTTTTCTTTTGTGGAAAAGAAGCAACACGATTTTGTATCCAGTATATGAAAATACGTCATAAAAAGAAAAGTATAGACTAAGCCCTATAGGGTGGCTTCGCACCACCTTTAGAAAGAAGAATAACGTGAAATTTAATGAATTAAACTTGTCTGCTGATTTGCTAGCAGAGATTGAAAAAGCTGGTTTTGTAGAAGCCAGTCCGATCCAAGAACAAACCATTCCATTGGCTCTTGAAGGTAAGGACGTTATCGGTCAAGCTCAGACTGGTACAGGAAAAACTGCAGCCTTTGGCTTGCCTACCCTTGAAAAAATCCGTACAGAAGAAGCGACCATCCAAGCCTTGGTCATCGCTCCAACACGTGAACTTGCTGTCCAAAGTCAAGAAGAACTCTTCCGCTTTGGTCGTAGTAAGGGAGTCAAAGTCCGTTCAGTATATGGCGGATCAAGCATTGAAAAGCAAATTAAGGCTCTTAAATCTGGTGCCCATATCGTGGTGGGAACTCCAGGTCGCCTCTTGGACTTGATTAAACGTAAGGCCTTGAAATTACAAGATATTGAAACTCTTATCCTTGACGAAGCGGATGAAATGCTCAACATGGGCTTCCTTGAAGACATTGAAGCCATCATTTCTCGTGTTCCTGAAAACCGTCAAACTCTTCTTTTCTCAGCAACTATGCCAGATGCTATCAAACGTATCGGTGTTCAGTTTATGAAAGAACCTGAACATGTGAAGATTGCTGCCAAGGAATTGACAACTGAATTGGTTGACCAGTACTATATCCGAGTCAAAGAGCAAGAAAAATTTGATACCATGACACGTCTCATGGATGTGGAACAACCTGAGCTTGCTATCGTATTTGGTCGTACCAAGCGCCGTGTGGATGAATTGACTCGTGGTCTTAAAATCCGTGGTTTCCGTGCCGAAGGAATTCATGGTGACCTAGACCAAAACAAACGTCTGCGTGTCCTTCGTGACTTTAAAAATGGTAATCTTGATGTTTTGGTTGCGACAGACGTGGCAGCGCGTGGGTTGGATATTTCAGGTGTGACTCATGTCTATAACTACGATATTCCACAAGATCCTGAAAGTTATGTTCACCGTATCGGTCGTACAGGTCGTGCCGGTAAGTCAGGTCAGTCGATTACTTTCGTATCACCAAATGAAATGGGCTACCTCCAAATCATTGAAAACTTGACTAAGAAACGCATGAAAGGTCTCAAACCTGCAAGTGCAGAAGAAGCCTTCCAAGCTAAAAAACAAGTAGCTCTCAAGAAAATCGAACGTGATTTTGCAGATGAGACTATCCGTGCCAACTTTGAGAAATTTGGTAAGGATGCTCGTAAGCTAGCTGCCGAATTTACTCCAGAAGAATTGGCAATGTATATTTTGAGTCTGACTGTTCAAGATCCGGATAGCCTTCCTGAAGTGGAGATTGCGCGTGAAAAACCACTGCCATTTAAACCATCAGGTAATGGTTTTGGTGGTAAAGCTAAGGGAGGTCGTCGTGGAGATGACCGTCGTGATAATCGCCGAGGAGATAACCGTCGTGGTGGTCGCCGTGATGATTTCAAAAAAGGCAGTCGTAGCAACGATCGTTTTGATAAGGAAAAACGTTACCGTAAGGATAATAAAAAACCACGCAATACTTCAAGTGAAAAGCAAACAGGCTTTGTTATTCGTAACAAGGGCGATAAATAAGAAAAAGCGGTTCAAAATGAATCGCTTTTTTATATAAGGAGACCAAGGGTGAAAGAAGATGGTGATAGCAAAGGATAGGTGAAATGGAAAGGTATTATCAATCCACCTTCTTATGATGATATGATATCAAATATAAATTAGGTTGTCAATAAGAAAACATAATTTTCTAAAATATTTCAGCTAGTCTAAATTGCAATTAAATAAGCAATTTTCAGATAATAATTGAAAATTCAATCTGTTTATGTTATAATGATAGCGATTAAATTCGAGGTGAAAAATGGCACATTTATTAGAAAAAACAAGAAAAATTACTTCTATCCTGAAGCGCTCAGAGGAGCAGTTGCAGGAAGAACTTCCATACAATGCGATTACCCGTCAATTGGCAGATATTATTGACTGTAACGCCTGTATCGTCAATAGCAAGGGACGTCTCCTTGGCTATTTTATGCGTTACAAAACCAATACAGATCGTGTAGAGCAATTCTTCCAAACTAAAATTTTCCCGGATGACTACATTCAAGGTGCGAACATGATTTACGATACAGAAGCCAATCTGACAGTTGATCATGATTTGAGTATTTTCCCTGTAGAGAGTCGTGCCGACTTTCCAGATGGTTTGACGACCATTGCACCGATTCATGTATCAGGGATTCGCCTTGGTTCTTTGATTATTTGGCGCAATGATAAAAAATTCGAAGATGAAGACTTGATTCTTGTTGAGATTGCGAGTACCGTGGTTGGGATTCAGCTCCTCAACTTCCAACGTGAAGAAGATGAGAAAAATATCCGTCGCCGTACTGCTGTTACCATGGCGGTTAATACCCTTTCTTACTCCGAACTCCGTGCTGTTTCAGCAATTTTAGGGGAATTAAATGGAAATGAAGGCCAGTTAACTGCGTCTGTGATTGCAGACCGTATCGGAATTACCCGTTCTGTGATTGTCAATGCCCTTCGTAAACTTGAGTCTGCGGGGATTATTGAAAGTCGCTCACTTGGAATGAAGGGAACCTACCTCAAGGTCTTGATTACAGATATTTTTGAAGAAGTGAAGAAAAGAGATTACTAATGACTAAAGCTTTGATTTCGATTGATTATACAGAAGATTTTGTTGCCGACAGTGGTAAATTGACAGCAGGTGCTCCAGCTCAAGCTATTTCGGAAGCCATTAGTAAGGTGACTCGGTTAGCTTTTGAACGCGGAGATTACATCTTCTTTACTATCGATGCTCATGAAGAAAACGATTGTTTCCATCCAGAAAGCAAGCTATTTCCTCCTCACAATTTGATTGGGACTAGTGGACGCAATTTATACGGAGATTTGGGTACATTTTATCAAGAGCATGGTTCAGACAGTCGTGTCTTTTGGATGGATAAACGCCATTACTCAGCTTTTTCAGGGACTGACCTGGATATCCGCTTGAGAGAGCGTCGAATTTCTACAGTTATCTTAACAGGTGTCTTGACGGATATCTGTGTTCTGCATACAGCTATAGATGCCTATAATCTAGGATATGACATCGAGATTGTTCAACCAGCTGTTGCTTCTATCTGGCCTGAAAATCATCAATTTGCTCTAGCTCATTTCAAAAATACACTCGGAGCTAAGTTAGTAGATGAAAATCTAAATGAACTTTCAGAGTAATTTAGTTGATGAAATGAAAAATTTTTGAAAAAAAGTATTGACAAGGATCCCAAAAGTTGATATACTAGTAAAGTAATCAACGCGGGGATGGCGGAATTGGCAGACGCGCAGGACTAAGGATCCTGTGACCGCTTTAGGTCGTGAGGGTTCAAGTCCCTCTCTCCGCATAGGATAAGAGTTAGCTGAGGCTAGCTCTTTTTTTCATCTAGTTAAAGTAGAGCAAAAAAATTTTTGCTCTTTTTTCGTATTTCATAAACATTTCATATTTGGGTTTTATAATAGTCTTACAAATATGGAGGTGACAAATGAATCCAATCCAAAGAGCTTGGGCTTATGTCAGCAGAAAGCGACTGAGAAGTTTTATTTTATTTCTGATTTTATTGGTCCTATTGGCCGGAATTTCAGCCTGTTTGACTTTGATGAAGTCCAACAAAACAGTTGAAACCAATCTTTACAAATCACTCAACACATCTTTTTCTATTAAGAAGATAGAAAATGGGCAGACTTTCAAGTTGTCAGAGTTAGCGGCTGTGAACAAGATTAAGGGACTGGAAAATGTCTCTCCTGAACTCGAGACGATCGGAAAATTAAAAGACAAGGAAGCGGTGAGTGGTGAGCAAAGCGTTGAACGTGATGATTTGTCAGCTGCGGACAAGAACTTGGTTAGCTTAACGGCTCTTGAGGATTCATCCAAGGATGTGACCTTCACCAGCTCGGCTTTCAACTTAAAAGAAGGGCGACATCTTCAAAAAGGGGATTCAAAGAAAATCATCATCCACGAAGAGCTGGCTAAGAAGAATAGTCTTTCGCTTCATGATAAGATTCGTTTAGATGCTGGACAGTCAGAAGCTGGAAAAGGACACACAGTTGAGTATGAAATCGTTGGCATCTTTTCTGGTAAAAAACAGGAGAAATTCACAGGCTTGTCTTCTGACTTCAGTGAAAACCAGGTCTTTACAGACTATGAAAGTAGCCAAAGCCTTTTGGGTAATGGTGAATCTCTAGTCAGTGCAGCTCGCTTCTATGTAGAAAATCCTAAGGAAATGGATGGACTTATGAAGCAGGTGGAAAACTTAGCCTTGGAAAGTCAAGGCTACCAAGTCGAGAAGGAAAACAAGGCTTTTGAACAAATCAAAGACTCAGTTGCAACCTTCCAAACCTTCCTGACCATCTTCCTTTATGGGATGTTGATAGCTGGAGCTGGAGCCTTAATTTTGGTCTTGTCTCTTTGGTTGAGAGAAAGGGTCTACGAAGTGGGAATCCTTCTGGCACTTGGAAAAGGCAAGAGCTCGATTTTCCTACAATTCTGTTTAGAGGTGGTTTTGGTATCTATCGGTGCTTTGCTTCCATCCTTTATCGCTGGAAATGCCATTACATCCTATCTTCTCCAAACTGTCCTAGCCAGTGGAGATCAGGCAAGCTTACAAGATACACTAGCCAAAGCAAGCAGTTTATCAACCAGCATCTTATCTTTTGCAGAATCCTATGTTTTTCTAGTTCTGCTTAGTTGCTTATCTGTAGCCCTTTGTTTCCTATTCTTATTTAGAAAATCGCCTAAAGAAATTTTATCATCTATTAGTTAAGAAGGAGAAATCATGACTTTATTACAATTACAAGATCTTACCTACCGTTATAAGAACACTGCTGAAGCAGTTCTATATCAGATCAATTATCATTTTGAACCCGGGAAATTTTACAGTATTATTGGTGAGTCAGGAGCAGGAAAATCCACACTCTTGTCCCTACTTGCTGGTTTAGATAGTCCTGTTGAAGGTTCGATTCTTTTCCAAGGAGAGGACATTCGTAAGAAGGGGTATTCTTACCATCGCATGCACCATATTTCCCTGGTCTTTCAAAATTATAACTTGATAGATTATCTTTCTCCACTGGAAAATATCCGCTTGGTCAATAAAAAGGCAAGCAAGGATACACTGCTTGAGCTTGGTTTGGATGAAAGTCAGATCAAGCGGAATGTTCTCCAGTTATCAGGTGGTCAACAGCAACGTGTTGCCATTGCTCGTAGTTTGGTCTCGGAAGCTCCAGTTATTCTTGCAGATGAGCCAACAGGAAATTTGGACCCTAAAACTGCTGGCGATATTGTTGAACTGCTCAAATCACTTGCCCAGAAAACAGGTAAATGTGTCATCGTCGTCACCCACAGTAAAGAAGTGGCACAAGCGTCAGATATTACACTTGAATTGAAGGATAAGAAACTGACTGAAATATAGAATCTAGTTATTAAACTTTAAAATAGTATTAGTTGGTAACCAGATACGTGTATAGTAATAATAAACGAAGTGAGTCATTAACAACTATTTCCCACAGTAGTGATAGCCTAGATAATAACAAAGTTATTATCAAGGTCGGAATTTTTGAGAGTAAAATAGTTTGGGGAACTATTTTAGCCTGAGCATAGAAATTAAAGGTCGAAGGGCTCAAAAATTAGGGATGAAATTCCTACAGGAAGTTGCTCCCGTCCGCACAATCTAAGGGAAATAGTAAAAAATTATTTTATATATGTTATAGACTATAAAATAGAACAACATCTAGAAAGGGAAACTATGTTACACAACGCATTTGCCTATGTTACAAGGAAGTTTTTCAAATCGATTGTCATCTTCCTGATTATTCTCCTCATGGCGAGCTTGAGTTTGGTCGGCTTGTCGATCAAGGGAGCTACTGCCAAGGCTTCTCAGGAGACTTTTAAAAATATCACCAACAGCTTCTCCATGCAAATCAATCGTCGCGTCAATCAAGGAACGCCACGTGGTGCTGGGAATATCAAGGGTGAAGACATCAAAAAAATCACCGAAAATAAGGCTATTGAGTCTTATGTTAAACGCATCAACGCTATCGGAGATTTGACTGGCTATGAACTCATCGAAACGCCAGATACCAAGAAAAATCTAACACCTGACCGTGCCAAACATTTTGGAAGCAGCTTGATGATCACTGGTGTCAATGACTCCTCTAAAGAAGACAAGTTTGTTTCTGGTTCTTATAAACTGGTTGAAGGTGAGCACCTAACAAACGACGACAAGGACAAGATCCTCTTGCACAAGGACTTGGCAGCCAAATACGGCTGGAAAGTAGGGGATAAGGTCAAGTTGGACTCTAATGTCTATGATGCAGACAATGAAAAAGGTGCCAAGGAAACAGTTGAAGTGACAATCAAGGGACTCTTTGATGGTCACAATAAGTCGGCAGTAACCTACTCACAAGAACTCTATGAAAATACAGCTATCACAGACATTCACACGGCTGCAAAACTTTATGGATACACAGAAGACACAGCTATTTACGGGGACGCTACCTTCTTTGTAACAGCGGACAAGAACTTGGATGATGTTATGAAAGAGTTGAGTGGCATCAGTGGCATCAACTGGAAGAGCTACACACTGGTGAAGAGCTCCTCTAACTACCCAGCTCTTGAGCAATCCATCTCTGGTATGTACAAGATGGCCAACCTCCTCTTCTGGGGTAGCTTGAGCTTCTCAGTCCTTCTCCTTGCCCTCTTGCTCAGCCTTTGGATCAATGCCCGTCGCAAGGAGGTGGGAATTCTCCTCTCTATCGGTCTCAAGCAGGCAAGTATCTTGGGGCAATTCATCACCGAATCCATCTTGATTGCCATTCCTGCTCTTGTTTCTGCTTACTTCTTAGCTAATTACACTGCCCGTGCAATTGGAAACACTGTCCTTGCCAATGTGACTTCAGGTGTTGCCAAACAGGCTAGCAAGGCGGCTCAAGCCTCTAACCTTGGTGGTGGTGCAGAAGTAGATGGCTTTAACAAGACTTTGTCAAGCCTAGATATTTCCATTCAGACATCAGACTTTATCATCGTCTTTGTCC
Source organism: Streptococcus sp. 5004 (assembly GCF_013276755.1). GTDB lineage: Bacteria > Bacillota > Bacilli > Lactobacillales > Streptococcaceae > Streptococcus. Next base: position 13,947 of record NZ_VMLP01000003.1, read on the forward strand.
TTGCTTTGGTTCTAGTGGTTCTCGTTATGGCGCTTGCATCAAGCAATCTCCTCAGAAAACAACCAAAAGAACTTCTGCTGGATGGTGAATAATACTGATGCTAGACTGAAAAATGTGGCTAGCAACTGAAAGTTCTAAAATGATAAATGAAGTAGAAAGCAATGGTGAAAATCATTGCTTTCAGTTGCTTTCTTTGTACTTTAGTACTTAAATATGATATACTAAGGTTATGGAATTTATTAGAAAGGAGTTTCGCAACTTATATATGGAATTGTGCATAAAAATCTATAGAAATCTTATCTTGAAAATAGATAGATAAATCTGTAGAAGCCTATCCATATCGCAAACATAGGCTAGTAGACCTAGGCAGGGTCTACCTTGGAAAATATAGAATAGTGAGGAAAAATAAACATTATGAGACAAACAAATGTTAGAGGAAGCTTGTCCCTCCGTGGTTTTAGAAAATTGAGAACTGGTGCAATTGTTGCGACAGGTGTGATTCTACTGGGTCTGGGCTTTTTAGCTCCAACTGTATCAGCCAGTGAACAAGATGGTGTCTGGGTAGCCAGAACAGTTGAGGAAGTGAAAGCTGACCTTCAAAAAGAAGGTGATTTATTTAAGTATGTCATTAAGTGGGGAGATACATTAAGTGTTATCAGCGAAGCAAGCAATATCCCTGTAGATGTACTCCAAGAAATGAATCAAGCTTCAGGAAAGAATTTATTCTTACCGCACAATGAATTGTACTTTACTGAAGCTGAAACGGTTTCAGATACAGTCACAAAACACAAGATTGTCATCAAAGAAAGCGGTGCAAGTGGCGAAGTTCGTACTTATGAAGTCTTGCTCAAGAAAGACCAAGAAACAAAAGCTGTTACCTTTGAATTAACAGATGTCACTGAGAAAGTTGAAAAAATGACTGTGAACTATAGCCCAGTCTATCAGCCTGTATCAGCACCAGTAGTGGAAAGATCGGAAGAATTAGGTGAAGAACCTGCTTCAGAAGCACCAGCAGAGACAAGCCCAGAAGTTAAAGAAGAAACAGAAGCTCCAGTAGCACCAAAAGCAGAAGAAGCAGCGACAACTCCAGCACCAAAAGTAGAAGAATCAGCGGCTACAACGCCAAAAGCAGAGGAGCCAGCATCTCCAGCACCAAAAGCAGAGGAAGAACCAGCGACTTCGGAACCAAAATCAGATGAGCCAATGACTCCAGCACCGAAAGCGGAAGAGCCAACAGAATCATCTGAACCAAAAACAGAAGCATCGACAACTCCGGAAAATAAAGAAGAACAACCGGGTGCAACAGAAGCAACGGAACCAGAAATAACAGAGTCAGAGGTAGCGAAACCATCTGAACCAAAAGCAGAAGCTTCAGGAACTTCAGCAGAAACAACACCTAAAGAAGATGCAACTGAAGGAAAAGTAGAAGCGCCGAAAGTTGAAGAACCAGAGGCGTCAGCTGAACCAACAGAACCAGCGCCAGTGGTAGAGGAAGGCACTTCAGGAGAACAAGATCAACCAGCAGAAGAAACCCCAGCACCATCAAAACCAGAAACCCCAGCTTCAACAGCAGAAGTAGCAAAGGAAGCTGAAGGAACAGAGCCAGAGATGGTAACACCAGCTGAACCAAAAGCAGAAACTCCAGCAGAATCAACTGAATCAAAAGCAACCGAGCCAGAGGTAGCTAAACCAGCTGAATCAAACGCAGAAGCTGCAACAGAATCAACAGAAGCTTCAGGAACTTCAGCAGAATCAACACCTGACGGAACAGTGGACTCAGCGCCAGCTCCAAAAGAAACTGAAGAAGCAGGAGCAACAGCAGAAGAAACCCCAGCTCCAAAAGAAAATAAAACAGAAGGAACTACACCAGGTGCAACAGCAGAAGCAGGGGAAACAACAGGAGAAGCTTCAGGAACAGCAGGGGAATCAACTGAACCGAAAGATAGTGTAGAATCAACACCTGAAGGAACAGGTTCAGAAGAAGCAGGAGCAACAGGAGAAGCTTCAACAGGATCAACTGAAGCAAAAGCAACAGACCCAGAGGTAGCACCAAAAGAAGCTGAAGAACCAGGAACATCTGAAATTACAGAACCAGCAACAACAGCGCCAGCAGCAGACTCTACAAGTGAGGATACTAACGAGAGTAAATCAGAAAAACCAGTAGCAGAAGAAACCCCAGTTACAGAAGAACAACCTGCTACAGACACGGATTCATCAGCTGAAACAAGTAATTCAGCCGACTCAAGTCCATCAACTGGATCAACAGCTACAGAAGGACCAACTGATACAACGGGAAATACTTCAAATAATTCATCAACAGACTTCACTCCTTCAAGTGATGAAACTACAGAACAATCTGGAAGTTCAGTTCCAGAAGCAGAAGAGGCATCCCCAGAGGTTGTCAAACCAGCTGATCCAAAAGCGGAGGAATCAACAGCAACAACGCCGAAGGCAGAAGCTCCAACAGAATCAACTGAACCGAAAGAAAGTGTAGAATCAACACCAGAAGGAACAGTGGAATCAGAATCAGCTCCAAAAGAAATAGGAGAAGGAGAGAAACCAGCACCGAAAGAAGCTGAAACAGAAGGAAAAGTTTCAGAAGCTTCAGGAACAACAGAAGGAACTCCAACAGAATCATCTGAAGCAAAAGTAACAGAGCCAGCGGCTGAATCAACAGTTACAGAAGGAACAACACCAGAAGTAAAAACTACAGGAGATGAAGAAAAAGACTCAAAAGTAGAAGATACAGATAAAGAAGCAAATTCAACAGAAGGGACAGTAGATTCAACATCAGTACCAAAAGAAGTAGGCACAGAAGGTAATAACGAAGAAACAAATTCACAAAATGCTGAAGCTTCAACTGGAGACGGAAACTCAGAATCAACAACATCAACTTCTGATAAAGCAAAAAGAGAAGAAGTAGTAAATGGAACTGAAGAAACAGACGGAGCTAATGTAGAATCTGAACAGAAAGCAGAGACTCCGAAAGTTGAAGAGTCAGAGGCTACAACTTCAGGAAATCAAGGTCAACCAGTAGAAGAATCTTCAGAAACAAAAGAAGCAGAATCAACTCCAGTAACGGACAATGTCCCTTCAAATAATTCATCAACAGACGCTACAACTGATGGCAACTCAAACGATTCAACTTCTAATGAAGAAAACTCTCAAGACGATGAACCAGCTGTAGAACATCAAGATTCAGAGAAGTCTTTAGAGGAAGATACCAAAAATAGTAATAAAGCTGCGATTGATGATCATAAAAAACTAGCTGAGGAAGCTATTTCTACTAGTGATCTAGACGATACTCAAAAACAAGAGGCTCGAGATAGATTAAATGAACTAACAAATCTCTACTATAAAAAATTAGAAGAGGAGAAAGATTTTGAAAAACAAACTCAGTTAGTTGATGAATATGAGACTTTGAGTCAAAGTATTCAAACTCCAGGAGCGACTATAGAAGGAGCAGCAGATTATACTAAACCTATCGAAAGTCATGCTGGTGGAACAACTATAGATGAAAATAGTACAGTAGCAAACAGCGCACTAACTTCTAGCAATCCATCTTCTCAGCCGTCCTCATCTGAAGACTCACCACAAGCACAACCTGCGGCAACGTCGGACAGTTCTACAACTGGTGACTCAGGCTTCCGAAGTGCAGGAACTTACCAACCTCGAGTAACTCGTCGTCGTAGAAGTATTGAGGAACCTCAAAACACAGTCTCTATTTATTATAATTTTGATGGTATGAAAGATATTCCAGGATTCTTCGGTGACCCTGGTGAAAAAAATGATATTGAGATTCCAAAAGATGCTTCTGGGGAAAAAGTCAAATCACTGATTAAAGAAAAAATAGATGCCAAAAAATCAGAATTAGCTAAAAGAGGATATCAATTTTCGGAAGATATATTCGTTGAGTATACTCATCAAGATGCAACTCATTATGACTACGTAGTCACTTTCACTAAGCAAGCTACAGGAACTACAGGCTTTAGAAATGCTCCAGCAGTTCAACCACGCGCTAGCAGAAATCGTAGAAGTCTAGAACAGCCAGCTCCTCAAAAGGTCAAAGTAAATGTATTTTATAACTTTGATAAAATGAAAGATATTGCAGGTTTCCTAGGATATATCGATGGAACTTCTCTTGAAATCGTGGAAGGTTCAACAAATGAACAACAGGTGAAAGTAGCAGTTCAGAACCAAGTTGAAGCTAAGAAAGAAGAGTTGAGAAAACGTGGCTACACTTTCAAAGAGGACTATGTCTATCAAGCTAATGGGAAAGATTATAACTACGTTGTAACATTTTCAAAAGCAACTAAATAACGTTCATTTCACGGGGAGTGAAATGTGAGCAGAGAGAGCGATAGGCTCTCTTTGTTTTATCTAGTAGTCAGTTACTTAAAGACAAAAGGCCAGCAAGAGACTATAATAGAAATAGAGTAGGTATTTATTCTAAGAAAAATAAAAAATAGAGAGCAGTTAAAGTATGAAAATTTTAATTGTAGAAGATGAAGAGATGATCCGTGAGGGGGTCAGTGATTATTTGACGGATTGTGGCTATGAAACCATTGAGGCGGCAGATGGTCAGGAAGCCTTGGAGCAATTTTCTAGCTATGAGGTAGCCTTGGTTTTACTGGACATCCAGATGCCCAAGCTCAATGGTCTAGAAGTGCTAGCTGAGATACGCAAAACCAGCCAAGTCCCTGTCTTGATGCTGACCGCCTTTCAGGATGAGGAATACAAGATGAGTGCCTTTGCCTCTCTGGCAGATGGCTATCTGGAAAAGCCCTTCTCCCTCTCCCTCTTAAAAGTGAGAGTGAACGCGATTTTCAAGCGCTACTATGATACAGGACGAATCTTCTCCTATAAGGATGCCAAGGTAGACTTTGAGAGCTACAGTGCTAGCCTAGCAGGTCAAGAAGTGCCCATCAATGCCAAAGAGTTGGAAATTCTGGACTATCTGGTGAAAAATGAAGGACGAGCCTTGACTCGATCTCAGATAATCGATGCCGTCTGGAAGGTGACAGATGAGGTTCCCTTTGACCGTGTCATTGACGTTTATATCAAGGAATTGCGGAAAAAGCTAGACCTGGACTGCATCCTCACTGTGCGCAATGTTGGTTATAAATTGGAGCGAAAATGAAACGAACAGGCTTATTTACAAAGATATTTATCTACACCTTCTCGATTTTTAGTGTTCTGGTTATTTGCCTTCATTTAGCTATTTATTTTCTTTTTCCTTCGACTTATCTGAGTCATCGTCAGGAAACCATTGGCCAGAAAGCGACAGCTATTGCCCGGTCACTAGAAGGAAAGGATAGACAGAGTATCGAGCAAGTCTTAGACTTGTATTCCCAGACTAGTGAGATTAAGGGGGTGGTCAAGGGAGAGATGACCGAGGACAAGTTAGAAGTCAAGGACAATCTTCCTCTGGATACAGATCGTCAGACAACCTCTCTTTTTATCGAAGAGCGCGAGGTGAAAACGCAAGACGGTGGCACCATGACTCTCCAGTTTCTTGCTTCCATGGATTTGCAAAAGGAAGCAGAGCAAATCAGTCTCCAGTTTCTTCCCTATACCCTGCTGGCATCCTTTCTGATTTCACTTTTGGTGGCTTACATCTATGCTCGGACCATTGTTGCCCCCATTTTGGAAATCAAGCGGGTGACCCGTCGGATGATGGAACTGGATACTCAAGTGCGATTGCGCGTGGATTCTAAGGATGAGATTGGTGATCTCAAGGAACAAATCAATAGCCTCTACCAACATCTTTTGACAGTTATCGCGGACTTGCATGACAAGAATGAAGCCATTCTCCAGCTGGAAAAGATGAAGGTCGAATTCCTACGAGGAGCTTCTCATGAATTGAAAACACCGCTGGCTAGTTTGAAAATCCTAATCGAAAACATGAAAGAAAATATCGGGCGTTATAAGGATAGAGACCACTATCTGGGAGTTGCCTTGGGGATTGTGGATGAACTCAATCACCATGTTCTGCAGATACTTTCTCTCTCGTCTGTGCAGGAATTGCGAGATGATAGGGAAACAATTGACCTCCTCCAGATGACGCAAAGTCTAGTCAAGAATTATGCCTTGCTAGCCAAGGAAAGAGAGCTTCAGATAGACAATAGTTTGACTCATCAGCAGGCCTATTTAAACTCATCTGTCATGAAATTGATTCTGTCTAACCTTATCAGTAATGCTATCAAGCACTCTGTTCCAGGCGGCTTGGTCCGCATCGGGGAGAGAGAAGGGGAACTTTTTATCGAGAATAGCTGTAGCTCAGAGGAACAAGAAAAACTAGCCCAGTCTTTTTCTGACAATGCTAGTCGCAAGGCCAAGGGTTCTGGGATGGGGCTCTTTGTGGTTAAGAGTCTATTGGAACATGAAAAATTAGCTTATCGTTTCGAGATGGCGGAGAATCGTTTAACCTTCTTCATAGCTTTTCCAAAAGTCGCCCAAGACTAGGGAGAGAAAGGGTTTACATAGATGAAGCTAGAAGAAATTCAATCGAAACTGCGGGAAAAACTAGATTTTTTTGTCAAAAAGTGATAAAATGAACAATGTAAATGGGATGACCCATAAAAATATACAGGAGGCCTGATAAAATGGCAATCGTTTCAGCAGAAAAATTTGTCCAAGCAGCTCGTGACAACGGTTATGCAGTTGGTGGATTTAACACAAACAACCTTGAGTGGACTCAAGCTATCTTGCGCGCAGCAGAAGCTAAAAAAGCTCCAGTTTTGATCCAAACTTCAATGGGTGCTGCTAAATACATGGGTGGTTACAAAGTTGCTCGCAACTTGATCGCTAACCTTGTTGAATCAATGGGTATCACTGTACCAGTAGCTATCCACCTTGACCACGGTCACTACGAAGATGCACTTGAGTGTATCGAAGTTGGTTACACTTCAATCATGTTTGACGGTTCACACCTTCCAGTTGAAGAAAACCTTAAATTGGCTAAAGACGTTGTTGAAAAAGCACACGCTAAAGGTATCTCAGTAGAAGCTGAAGTTGGTACTATCGGTGGTGAAGAAGACGGAATCATCGGTAAAGGTGAATTGGCTCCAATCGAAGATGCTAAAGCAATGGTTGAAACTGGTATCGACTTCTTGGCAGCTGGTATCGGTAACATCCACGGTCCTTACCCAGCAAACTGGGAAGGTCTTGACCTTGACCACTTGCAAAAATTGACAGAAGCTCTTCCAGGATTCCCAATCGTATTGCACGGTGGTTCAGGTATTCCTGATGAGCAAATCCAAGCAGCTATCAAACTTGGTGTTGCGAAAGTTAACGTTAACACTGAATGCCAAATCGCATTCGCTAACGCAACTCGTAAATTTGCTCGTGACTACGAAGCAAACGAAGCAGAATACGACAAGAAAAAACTCTTCGACCCACGTAAATTCTTGGCTGACGGTGTAAAAGCTATCCAAGCATCAGTTGAAGAACGTATCGACGTATTCGGTTCAGAAGGTAAAGCATAAGAAGCTTGTAAAAGCTTGATATAAAAAGGTTTATCTGATTTGGATAAACCTTTTTTCTTTGTTTTTCCACAAATTTGCCACACTTATATAGTTAACGAATCTAAAACAGGAATGATTAGTTCTTTTGTTTTTTGTGTAACGTGCAAATAGATATCTGTAACACTACTTCCTCTTGTGTGTCCTACACGATTTTGAATTGCTTCGAAAAATGTTAGAACAGGTCGCTATTCGTCTTAGACGATCAGGTAAGAAAACAACTGTTGTCTCAATTCATGTAGGCTATTCCAAACAGGAAAATAAAAAATCAATCAACACACAAAAAAGAACGAAGCAACTAATCATACGGACACGCTAACTAATGTAGTTTTACAGTTATTTCATCAGAAATACAGTTCAGGTGCTGTAAGGAACGTTGCCGTCAACTATTCGGGTCTAGTGTATGAATTGTTTGGACTAGTTTCTTTATTTGATGATGTTGAAAAAATAGAAAAAGAAGAAAGGCTCCAATCAGCGATTGACAGCATACGAGATCAGTTTGGGTTCACTTCACTTTTAAAAGCCAATGCGCTTGAGTCAGCATCAAGAAGTATCGCTAGAAGTAAACTAATCGGAGGTCATTCTGCTGGTGGACTAGATGGTTTAAAATAATTGATCGTTCCTATTTGCCCTATCAGTCTGCCCGAGAATATCAAGACTCAGGTATGCAAAAGTGGATGGGCTTCTTTTTATCTGAACATACCACATCACTAGGGGAAGAGAAATATCGTGTCGATCTAACTAGTGACTTGAACAGAACAGAAAAATTATTGTTACTTTCTCAGGTTTATGTTGGGAATTTAAAGGGTCGCTTTATAGTCAAACAAAAAACTCAAAAAGTAACTTTGATTGGTGAAGTGAGAGAAATTTCAGCAAAAGAAGTATCTATCAAGACCTATGAAGGATACCGATTGATTCAAGTGGAAGACTTCTTGAGCATACAGTTATTAGAAGAGGTTACCTATGAGTAGAAAAGAACTCTATGAGAATAAATTACAGATGGACTATTTTTCAGACAACTATATTCGATTTGAAGAAGACTTCCAGAAGTATTCTTCAATGGATGTTCCATTAACTTTTCTAGTTGATGACATCCTTAGAACAATGGCAATGAATTAGAAAAACTACTTCAAGTTGAATAAAGAGAACGCCGAGGATGGCAGGGATCATTATTTTTATTTTGAAGTTAGTGAAAGTCAATTAATAAGAAAATTAAGTATATAAATATCAAAGAAAGTAGCAANNTTGCTACTTTCTTTGATATAATGGGAAATGATAAACTTAAGGAAGTGAAAAAATATGGCAAACGAAGCAACAGCAACTGACCAATACGTCAGAAGAGAGATAGAAAAATTTGGTATCCGCTATGATGAGCAAGGTTCTTCTCATCCAGAAATTGCTAAAGCGCTAAAAGGAGCTAGCAAACAAGGTAAATCTGGAATTGGAAAGCCTGAATTTGTTATGCAGATCTCAGATTACCTTATTGTGATTGAAGATAAAAGGGACAATGATAAACTTATTAATCTTTCCGGGGATGGTTCTATTGCTAAAGATATTCCATCATTGTCAGGTTTTGCTGTAAATGGTGCTGTACACTACGCAAACCATATCGTAACGAAAACAAGCTCTTTTGATGAAGTAATCGCAATAGGTATTACTGGGGATGAGGAATTTCATAGCATTCAACCTGTATTAGTTTCTATCACTGAAGAAGGAATTACTGAAAAAAAACTTCCAAAGTTAACTGATCTTCAGGAACTTCATCCAAACAATATAAATGAATGGTATTCAGTAAATGTACTTGAAGAATATTCTATTGAGCAAAAACGTATTTTTGAATTGCAAAATGTTTCAAAAGAATTACATGAAGATTTACGAAACTACGCTTCGCTCGAAGGTGAGAATAAAGCAACAGTAATTTCTGCAATTCTTTTAGCCCTTAATGAAGAAGATTTTGATATCAAAAAATTAACAGGTAATAAGTATCCTAGAAAAACTGATGGTAGAGAGGATACAACAAGACCAGTAATTGATAATGATGGAATGAGAATTCTAAAAGCAGTTAAAGATTACATTGCATCTGAAGGTGTTTTGCCAGAAGACAAGGTCAATATTCTTCTCAATAAGTTCTCGTTTTTAGAAACGAATGTCCGGCTGAATGAAAAAAACGAGACATTAGGAGTTACACCGCTTCATTATTTTACTAAAAAATTACAAGATAAAGTTATCCATCACTTTAAACAAAATACAGATTACGATATTTTGGGTAATTTCTATGGTGAGTTTGTGAAATATGGTGGAAGTGATGGGAACGGTCTTGGAATTGTTTTGACACCTCACCATATTACGACGCTTATGACGGAATTAATTGATGTGTTACCGACTGATTATGTATTGGATCCTGCTTGCGGTAGTGGTGCTTTTTTGATTTCTGCAATGAATAGAATGACTAAGCTAGCAAAAGATGAGGACGAAATCAAACATATTAAACAGCATCAACTACTGGGGATAGAGTTGCAGGAAAAGATGTTCACCGTAGCGACAACGAACATGATTTTACGAGGGGATGGCAAAAGTAATCTACAGTTAAACGATATGTTTTCTGTTACCGGTGAAGAGATCCAAAAGCAGAGAGTAAATAAAATCTTGTTTAATCCCCCGTATTCCCAAGGGAAAACAGATAAAACTCTAACAGAAATTAATTTTATTCGTCATGCGCTAGATATGCTGGTAACTGGGGGGAAACTAGCGGTGATTGTCCCTCAATCAACTATGGTTGGTAAATCTAAGGAAGAAAAGGAATATAAGAAAAGAATTCTTGAAAAACATACTTTAGATATGGTAATTACTGTAAATAAAAATACTTTCCATGGTGTGGGGACTAATCCTGTTATCGCAATTTTTGAGGCGGGTAAACCACATGATATTGAACGAAAAAAAGTTAAGTTTATAAATTTTGAAGATGATGGATTTGTAGTGAGAAAACACATAGGTCTGATTGATGACGATTCGGCCAAGGAGAAAAGACGCTTCCTCTTTGATGTAATCAATGGTAACGAGGAGGATTATACGACTGAGTTTATGGTAAAATCCACAATCCAAGCAGAGGATGAATGGTTACATAGTTTCTATTATTTTAACGATGAAATTCCAAGTGATGAGGAATTTGAAAAAACAATTGCAGATTATCTGAGTTTCCAATTTGATATGTATACCCATGGTAGAGGCTATTTATTTGAAGAGGTACAGGATGAAGAATAGAAAATGGAAAGAGTTTAGACTCGCAGAGTTATTCCAAGTAAAACGTGGCAAACGTCTTGTCGAAAGTAGTCGTATTGCGGGAATGCGCCCATTTATAACAGCAGGTTTTCATAACAGTGGAATTGCTAGTTTTATTGCAAATAGTGAGCAGGAAATTTTTCCTAAAAACACAATCACGATTGATATGTTTGCAAATGCATTTTACCGTAATTATTCCTACAGTGCAGATGATAATATTCTAGTGTTAATTAATGATGATATTTCAGAAAACTGTAAATTATTTATTACTTCAGTTTTTGATAATGCAAATCAATTTGGTTATGGAAAACAGTATAGACTAGGAAATTTTAAAAGGCAGAAAATTATGCTTCCTGTTACAAATTACGGGACGCCTGATTGGGCATTTATGGAAGAATATGTTCAAATCAAATATAATCAAATTAAGGACACCTATAAGTTTCCTGAACAACATAAAATATCAGATTTTAGAGAATTAGACGAAGTCGAGTGGGGAGAGTTTTTAATATCGGACTATTTCGATGTTAATAAAGAAAGAGGAAGTGAAAGCAACATGGATTCTTTGGCAAAAGGCAACTTACCTTTAATTTCTGCTAGAAAATTTGGAAATGGTCTAAAGGGATTCGTTGAAACTGAACCACGAAAAATTAAATCATCAAATGTGATAACTTGGAATAAAGATGGTGATGGTGGAGCAGGATTAGCCTACTATCAAGAATTTAAGTTTGCAGTTGATTCACATGTGTTTGTACTATATGCAAAATTTCCAGCCAATAAATACAATCAGTTATTTATTGTTACTTTACTTTCTAAATATAAGGAAGTTTTTAATCATGGTAGAGCAAATTCTTTATCAAGGTATAAAGCTGGAAAAATAATGTTACCAAGTAAAGATGGCTTACCTGATTTTGTTTTCATGGAACAATACATGAAGCGACTCGAAAATAGAATTATAAAGAACTGGAGATTAAATTAATGGTTTTAATTGAAAGTTCACAAAAGACGGTTGAGGAACTACTAACCTTCTTCACAAATAGTAAGACTCTGGAAGTGCCGCTATATCAGAGAGAGTATTCGTGGGAGGAAAAAAACTGGGAAGAATTTTACAATGACTTTTTACGTGCATATGAAAGAAAAAACTCAACAGACTATTGGGGAAACATATTAATTTATGATAATGGAAGCAGTTACGAAGTTGTTGATGGTCAACAAAGAATAATAACCTTCATTGTTTTTATTCACAGTTTAGGGAAAAAAATTAATAATAATGGAAAAATTCCTTTAAAATTCAAAAATTCTGAGTTAAATAGAGTTTGGGAAAGTTTATTTGATGTGGAAGATAATGGAGTTCCTAAGGAGCTTCATGAACGAAGAGGTAATAATTTTTATCGAGCATTTAGATTCTTCCAACGAAAATTGGCTTCTGAATCAAAACATATGAAGACTCGGTATTTTAATTTCTTAATGCAAACTCAGTTTTCTATAGTTACTTCACAAGACGAAGTTGAGAGTTATTTACTATTTGGTAGATTAAACACAAGAGGGATAAGGCTCACAGATATTGATTTAATTAAATACGAAATTTTTCAGAAGACAGAAAGAACCATGGGTGTCGCAGGTGGTGATTCTGTCTTGGATAAGTGGAATGAAATTCATAGGCAATTAGAAGTTTGTAAGATGAATTTTACGAGATATTTCACAGCGTGGTTTGAAGTTAAGTATAATTTTAGTTCAGAAAATTTATATCAAAATTTTTGCGACATGATAGATGAATCGGATTACCTCAGAATACTGGATGGGTTACTGTATACAGCAAAAAATATTTCTAAACTTATTCTAGATAATACTGGGTCACCGAATAGAATAAAAAGAAACTTAGAGTATCTGATAAAAATATCGAACTCCTCCAAGATATATAATGTAATCATTTCTATAGTAGATATATCATTCGATAGTAAAATTAGGCTCTTTGAAATACTTTCAGTGTATGAATTTGTACGCGCTATTACACCACCTCCAGATACTATGGCTTCTCGTATTGATGGTTGGACACGTCCAGGGATAAGCTATACATATGAGGAAATTGAGGAAGCATATTCTGAGTTTGCATCTAAAATGGCCACACTTGCAACTAATTCAGTAGCAGCGCAAATCAGAACAGATATAGCTGTTTTAAAAGATAAATTAAATAGAAAATTACCTAGCAGGGAAGACTTTATTGATTTCTTTTCAAAATTGAGATATGCAGGTAATGGAGTTTATTTCGATAGAAAAAACGAAGAGATTATGTACTCTAGATATGCGATTTATACGTTAAATAATTGGTTAGAAGTGAGGCGTCCTACTCAAGGAGAGGCATATAGAGTCTATGATGAACCAGAATATAGTATAGAACATATTATTGAGAAATCATTGGGTAATGAACCTGAAGCGTATCAATTCAAAATAGGAAATTTAGTAGTTCTTGAAGATATTATTAATACTAGGTTAAGTGGAGAATGTGATTTATCAAAAAAAATCACAGAATATCAAAATTCGAGCTATCAACAAATAAAAGAATTTCTCAATAAAGAACATAGAAATTTTGATAATCGTTATAGGGCACAGAATGATATTGAATGGGAGATAGATAATTTTTCTGAACAAGCTATTTATCGTAGGGGAAGATATTTAGCGATATGTTTCTATGAAAAAGTAATAGGTTTATTGACTTAGGATTTATAAGTGAGGATGTAGAGAATTAATATTTTTTTCGGGAAAATACTTATTTTTCGGAAAAAAGAACGGTATATATTATGGTAAAATCCACTGATTTATCACTTGACCCTTCTATTAATAAGTTGTACACTGTAATTATATATCACCGAGTAGAGGTTTATTTGGATGAAGAGAAATATGGATTTATGTCGCTTGATACTTTTTAAAATTGAGGATGAGTATAAATCAACTGCGTTGTCTCATTTACAAATTGACGGATATGACATAGAGATAATAGCCTACCATTGTGACTTGTTGTTTGAAGCAGGTTTGATAAAAAGTTATAAACCCACATATGCTAGTGATAAAATCTATTTTTTTAGTGTTGGCGCTTTGACTTGGGAGGGGCATGATTTTCTAGATAAAATAAGAGAAAATACTATGTGGAATAGGACTAAGAATAGGATCAAAGAAAATGCCCTGCCTATGACTTTGGAAGTAATTAAAACTATAGCAACTAGTCTTATAAATGATTAGCTAAGTGTATATTTAAATGATTCTTTATCTTTATAAGAATAATAAATTATCCAAATTTTTATAAGTAACTCAATTTTTTGAAATTAATAAGCAATCAAAGTCTTTTAAATGTTTATATAAATCTATTTTAGAATTTGTTAAACAAAAACTTTATCAAATCAGATTTTATAATTTGTGCCAAGTTCAACTTAAAATTTTGTCCCCTATTTTGCCATATATTTTTAAGAACTTAAGGGAACAATGAGTATTATCCAAATATAGTGTGGGTGGATGAATGTATAAATATGGGCCTTTTTAATGTATTAGGAAGTATAGTAAATAAATGCTTTATGTTCAGAAGGTAAAGCTTAATCTAGCTGAACAATACAGTTGAAACCTGCCCATTGGGTGGGTTTTTTGGTGTTTTAAGGAGACTATTAAGCCAGAATTTTGGACTAATACTCTTCGAAAATTAAATTCAAACCACGTAAGCTTTATCTGCAACCTCAAAGCTGTGCTTTGAGCTACCTGCCTCTAGCTTCCTAGTTTGCTCTTTGATTTTCATTGAGTATACAAATACCACTTTAAGAGAAAAATTTTCAATTTCATAATCTGTAGGCAAACGCTTGCATTCTAGTTTTTATTGGACTATAATAGGTTGGTATAAAACCTTCTGTAGCAATAAAATGTAGAAGGTGTAGAAAGTAAGGATTTAGAATACTTGTGTTTGAAAATACGATTTTCTATTCCTTGCGATAGGGAGATAGATATGGCAATGATAGAAGTGGAACATCTTCAGAAAAATTTTGTGAAGACAGTGAAGGAACCTGGTTTGAAGGGAGCTTTGCGCTCCTTTATTCATCCTGAAAAGCAGACCTTTGAAGCAGTCAAGGATTTGACTTTTGAGGTACCAAAGGGGCAGATTTTAGGCTTCATCGGGGCAAATGGTGCTGGGAAGTCGACAACCATTAAAATGCTGACCGGGATTTTGAAACCGACATCTGGATTTTGTCGGATTAACGGCAAGATTCCGCAGGATAATCGCCAAGATTATGTCAAGGATATTGGGGTTGTTTTTGGACAACGTACCCAGCTATGGTGGGATTTGGCCCTGCAAGAGACCTACACGGTCTTGAAGGAGATTTACGACGTGCCAGACTCGCTCTTTCATAAGCGCATGGATTTTTTGAATGAAGTCTTGGATTTGAAGGACTTTATCAAGGACCCTGTGCGGACTCTTTCACTGGGACAGCGCATGCGGGCGGATATTGCGGCTTCCTTACTTCACAATCCCAAGGTTCTCTTTTTAGATGAGCCGACCATTGGTTTGGATGTTTCGGTCAAGGATAACATTCGTCGGGCTATTACTCAGATCAATCAGGAGGAAGAAACAACCATTCTCTTGACCACTCATGACTTGAGCGACATTGAGCAACTTTGTGATCGGATTTTTATGATTGATAAGGGGCAGGAAATTTTTGATGGAACGGTTAGCCAGCTCAAGGAGACCTTTGGTAAGATGAAGACACTCTCCTTTGAACTGCTACCAGGTCAAAGTCATCTCCTTTCTCACTATGAAGGCTTTTCGGATATGACAATTGATAGACAAGGAAATAGCCTCAATATTGAATTTGACAGTTCCCGCTACCAGTCAGCTGACATTATTAAGCAAACACTGTCTGATTTTGAAGTCCGTGATTTGAAGATGGTGGATACGGATATTGAGGATATTATCCGTCGCTTCTATCGAAAGGAGCTCTAAGATGGTCAAATTGTGGAGACGTTATAAACCCTTTATAAATGCAGGTGTTCAGGAATTGATCACCTATCGAGTCAACTTCATTCTTTATCGGATAGGCGATGTTATGGGGGCTTTTGTGGCCTTTTATCTCTGGAAGGCTGTCTTTGATTCCTCGCAGGAGTCTTTGATTCAGGGCTTCAGTATGGCAGATATCACCCTCTACATCATTATGAGTTTTGTGACCAATCTGTTGACCAGGTCTGATAGCTCTTTTATGATTGGGGAGGAGGTCAAGGATGGTTCCATTATCATGCGCTTGTTGCGACCAGTGCATTTTGCGGCTTCTTATCTTTTCACAGAACTTGGTTCCAAGTGGTTGATTTTTATTAGCGTTGGCCTTCCATTTTTAAGTGTCATTGTCTTGATGAAAATCTTATCTGGGCAAGGGATTGCAGAGGTGCTGGGATTAACTGTCCTTTATCTTTTTAGCTTAACGCTGGCCTATCTGATTAACTTTTTCTTTAATATTTGCTTTGGATTTTCAGCCTTTGTATTTAAAAATCTTTGGGGTTCCAACCTACTTAAGACTTCCATAGTGGCCTTTATGTCTGGAAGTTTGATTCCCTTGGCTTTCTTTCCAAAGGTTGTTTCAGATATTCTGTCCTTCCTGCCTTTT
Source organism: Streptococcus sp. 5004 (assembly GCF_013276755.1). Lineage (GTDB taxonomy): Bacteria > Bacillota > Bacilli > Lactobacillales > Streptococcaceae > Streptococcus. Next base: position 30,379 of record NZ_VMLP01000003.1, read on the forward strand.
TCATCCTTGATCTACACTCCGGTCATGATTATTGTTGGGAAATACGATGCCAGTCAGATGATTCAGGCGCTCCTTTTGCAGTTTTTCTGGCTCTTAGTGATGGTGGGCTTGTCTCAGTTGATTTGGAAACGAGTCCAGTCATTTATCACCATTCAAGGAGGTTAGTATGAAAAAATATCAACGCATGCATCTGATTTTTATTAGACAATACATCAAGCAAATTATGGAGTACAAGGTGGATTTTGTGGTTGGTGTGCTGGGAGTTTTCTTGACTCAAGGCTTGAATCTCTTGTTTCTCAATGTCATCTTTCAACACATCCCATCCCTAGAAGGTTGGACTTTTCAAGAAATCGCCTTTATCTATGGTTTTTCATTGATTCCCAAGGGCTTGGACCATCTCTTTTTTGACAATCTCTGGGCACTGGGCCAACGCCTAGTGCGAAAAGGGGAGTTTGACAAGTATCTGACTCGTCCTATCAATCCCCTCTTCCACATCCTAGTCGAGACCTTTCAGATTGATGCCTTGGGTGAACTCTTGGTCGGTGGAATTTTACTAGCGACAACAGTATCAAGCATTGCTTGGACTCTTCCAAAATTCTTGCTTTTCCTAGTCTGCATACCATTTGCGACCTTGATTTATACTTCCTTGAAAATCGCGACAGCTAGTATCGCTTTTTGGACCAAACAGTCAGGGGCTATGATTTACATCTTCTATATGTTCAATGATTTTGCCAAGTATCCGATTTCGATTTACAATTCTCTTCTTCGTTGGTTGATTAGCTTTATCGTGCCTTTTGCCTTTACGGCCTACTATCCTGCCAGCTATTTTTTGCAGGACAAGGATGTAATCTTTAACATCGGAGGTTTGATGTTGATTTCTCTGGTTTTCTTTGTCATTTCCCTTAAACTTTGGGACAGGGGCTTGGATTCTTATGAAAGTGCTGGGTCCTAAGAAGAAGAAACTCAAAGCCTTGTCTCAGGACAGGCTTTTTCTAATAGAGATGAAAATTCCTTGACATCTATTCTCAGAGTGCTATACTGTAAGTGTAATAGCCGATTTAGCTCAGTTGGTAGAGCAAGGCACTCGTAAAGCCTAGGTCACAGGTTCGATCCCTGCAATCGGCAAAGTGAAGAAGTCTCATCAGGCTTCTTTTTCTTTTTAAAGAAAATCAGACCACTTAGACCGGTATAGAGACCAGATAGGCAAACGAACTTGTTCTTGAAACTGACCTCTGCTATAATAATTTTTGTAAGGGACGTGAGTATTCATACTCTTCGAAAATCTCTTCAAACAAAGTCAGCTTCACCTTGCCGTTTATATGTGACTGACTTCGTCAGTTCTATCCACAACCTCAAAGCAGTGCTTTTAGCAACCTGCGGCTAGCTTCCTAGTTTGTTTTTTGATTTTCATTGAGTATTAGTTGCTAGAGCAAGGCACTCGTAAAGCCTAGGTCACAGGTGAACATATGACTGAAGATTTGAAAAAATAGATATGTATAAATAACCGTTAAGCCTTATTCTTAGCGGTTATTTATATTGTTTAATAGCGCTGATATTTCATCAATGATGTTTGACTTTGTGATTTTGGTAGTGGTTCAATTTGATTGCTACTATTTTTGATGGTATGAATGTGCTTATAATGTATCCCCGTTAAGTACGAAACTTTTGCATCATTTATTAACATGCGTTAAAAATAAAATTAACCTGCCTTAATTTTTCTTGACTTAAATTTTTTAAATGATATACTATTTTTATGGAGAGCTAACAATTATATATAAATGTACTACTCTATTTCCTAGATAATACTTAGTAAAACTTTTTATAACAAAGGCTAGCAAAGTTAAAGTTTACTATCTATTGGAATTTAAATAAATATGTAAGGAATTAAAATGAAAAAAAGTACAGTATTGTCATTAACCACAGCTGCAGTTATTTTAGCAGCATATGTCCCTAATGAGGTAGTTTTAGCAGACACATCTAGCTCTGAAGATGCTTTAAATATCTCTGATACAGAAAAAGTAGTAGTAGATAAGGAAGCAGAAAATAAAGAAAAACATGAAAATATTCATAATGCTATAGAAACTTCCAAGGATACTGAAGAGAAGAAAACAACGGTTATTGAGGAAAAAGAAGTTGTTAGTAAAGAATCTGTGATAGATAACAAAACTAGCAATGAAGAAGAAAAAATCAAAGAAGATTCCAATCAATCCAAAGAAGATAAAGCGGACTCGTCTGCAATTAAAGACCCAGAAAGTCCCAAAAAAGAGGATAAACTTGTCTATATTGCTGAATTTAAAGATAAAGAATCTGGAGAAAAAGCAATCAAGGAATTATCCAATCTTAAGGATACAAACGTTTTATATACCTATAATACGATTTTTAATGGTGTTTCAATAGAAACAACTCCAGATAATCTGGACAAAATTAAACTAATAGAAGGTATCTCATCGGTTGAACGATCACAAAAAGTCCAGCCAATGATGAATCATGCTAGGAAGGAAATTGGAGTTGAAGAGGCAATTGATTACCTAAAATCTATCAATGCTCCATTTGGTAAAAATTTTGATGGTAGAGGTATGGTTATTTCAAATATCGATACCGGGACAGATTATAGGCATAAGGCCATGAGGATTGATGATGATGCTAAAGACTCAATGAGATTTAAAAAAGAAGACTTAAAAGGTACTGATAAAAATTTCTGGTTGAGTGATAAGATTCCTCATGCTTTCAATTATTATAATGGTGGTAAAATTACTGTAGAAAAAGCTGATGATGGGAGCGATTATTTTGATCCACATGGGATGCATATTGCAGGGATTCTTGCGGGAAATGATACTGAAAAAGATATTAAAAACTTTAACGGAATAGATGGAATTGCTCCTAATGCACAGATCTTCTCTTATAAAATGTACTCTGACGCAGGATCTGGCTTCGCAGGAGATGAAACAATGTTTCATGCTATTGAAGATTCCATTAAACACAATGTCGATGTTGTTTCGGTATCATCTGGCTTTACAGGAACAGGTCTTGTAGGTGAAAAATATTGGCAAGCTATTAGAGCGTTAAGAAAAGCAGGCATTCCAATGGTTGTAGCTACGGGTAACTATGCAACTTCTGCTTCAAGTTCTTCATGGGATTTAGTGGCAAATAATAATCTGAAAATGACCGACACTGGAAATGTAACACGAACTGCAGCACATGAAGATGCGATAGCAGTTGCTTCTGCTAAAAATCAAACAGTTGAGTTTGATAAAGTTAAGATTGGAGGAGAAAGTTTTAAATACAGAAATATAGGGGCCTTTTTCGATAAGAATAAAATCATAACAAACGAAGATGGTTCAAAAGCTCCTAGTAAATTGAAATTTGTATATATAGGCAAAGGTCAAGACCAAGATTTGATAGGTTTGGATCTTAAGGGCAAAATTGCAGTAATGGATAGAATTTATACCAAGGATTTAAAAAATGCTTTTAAACGAGCAACGGATAAGGGTGCACGCGCCATTATGGTTGTAAATACTGTAAATTACTACAATAGAGATAATTGGACAGAGCTCCCAGCTATGGGATATGAAGAGGATGAAGGAACGACTAGTCAAGTTTTCTCAATTTCAGGAGATGATGGTGTAAAGTTATGGAACATGATTAACCCTGATAAAAAAACTAAAGTCAAAAGAAATAATAAAGAAGATTTTAAAGATAAATTGGAGCAATACTATCCAATTGATATGGCAAGCTATAATTCTAATAAACCGAATGTAGGTGATGAAAAAGAAATTGACTTTAAGTTTGCACCTGAAACCGACAAAGAACTTTATAAAGAAGATATTATAGTCCCAGCAGGATCCACATCTTGGGGACCGAGAACAGATTTACTTTTAAAACCTGATGTCTCAGCACCTGGTAAAAACATTAAATCCACTCTCAATGTCATTAATGGGAAATCAACTTATGGTTATATGTCAGGGACTAGTATGGCAACTCCAATCGTGGCAGCTTCTACTGTTTTGATTAGACCAAAGTTAAAGGAAATGCTTGAAAGACCTGTATTGAAAAATCTTAAGGGAGATGACAAAATAGATCTTACAAGTCTTACAAAAATAGCCCTACAAAATACTGCACGCCCTATGATGGATGCGACTTCTTGGAAAGAAAAAAGTCAATACTTTGCATCACCTAGACAACAGGGGGCAGGGCTAATTAATGTTGCCAATGCATTGAGAAATGAAGTTGTAGCGACTTTCAAAAACACAGATTCTAAAGGTTTAGTAAACTCTTATGGTTCTATTTCTCTTAAAGAAATAAAAGGAGATAAAAAATATTTTACAATTAAGCTTCACAATACATCAAACAGACCTTTGACCTTTAAAGTTTCAGCATCTGCTATAACTACAGATGCTCTAACTGACAGACTCAAACTGGATGAAACATATAAAGACGAAAAATCTCCAGATGGGAAGCAAATTGTTCCAGAAATCCACCCAGAAAAAATCAAAGGAGCAAATATTACATTTGAGCATGACACTTTCACTATAGGCCCAAATTCTAGCTTTGATTTAAATGCGGTTATAAATGTTGGGGAGGCCAAAAACAAAAATAAATTTGTAGAATCATTTATTCATTTTGAGTCAGTGGAAGAAATGGAAGCTCTAAACTCCAATGGGAAGAAAACACATTTTCAACCTTCTTTATCGATGCCTCTAATGGGATTTGCTGGGAATTGGAACCACGAACCAATCCTTGATAAATGGGCCTGGGAAGAAGGTTCAAAATCAAAAAAAATGGAAGGTTATGATGATGATGGTAAACCAAAAATTCCAGGAACCTTAAATAAGGGAATTGGTGGAGAACATGGTATAGATAAATTTAATCCAGCAGGAGTTATACAAAATAGAAAAGATAAAAATACAACATCCCTAGATCAAAATCCAGAATTATTTGCTTTCAATAACGAAGGGATCAACGCACCATCATCAAGTGGTTCTAAGATCGCTAAAATTTATCCTTTAGATTCAAATGGAAATCCTCAAGATGCTCAACTTGAGAGAGGATTAACACCTTCTCCACTTGTATTAAGAAGTGCAGAAGAAGGATTGATTTCAATAGTAAATACAAATAAAGAGGGAGAAAATCAAATTGACTTAAAAGTCATTTCGAGAGAACACTTTATTAAAGGAATTTTGAACTCTAAGAGAAATGATGCAAAGGGAATCAAATCTTCTAAACTAAAAGTTTGGGGTGACTTGAAATGGGATGGACTCATTTATAACCCTAGAGGTAGAGAAGAAAATGCACCAGAAAGCAAGGATACTAAAGATCCTGCTACTAAGATAAGAGGTCAATTTGAACCGATTGCAGAAGGTCAATATTTCTATAAATTTAAATATAGATTAACCAAGGACTACCCATGGCAGGTTTCCTATATTCCTGTAAAAATTGATAACACAGCCCCTAAGATTGTTTCTGTTGATTTTTCAAATCCTGAAAAAATTAAGCTGATTACAAAGGATACTTATCACAAGGTAAAAGAGCAATACAAGAATGAAACGCTATTTGCTAGAGATCAGAAAGAACATCCTGAAAAATTTGACGAGATTGCCAACGAAGTTTGGTATGCTGGCGCCGCTCTTGTTAATGAAGATGGAGAGGTTGAGAAAAATCTTGAAGTAACTTATGCAGGTGAGGGTCAAGGAAGAAATAGGAAACTTGACAAAGACGGAAATACCATTTATGAAATTAATGGTGCAGGAGATTTAAGAGGAAAAATCATTGAAGTCATTGCATTAGATGGCTCTAGCAATTTCACAAAGATTCATAGAATTAAATTTGATGATCATGCTGATGAAAAGGGGATGATTTCCTATTATCTAGTAGATCCTGATCAGGATTCATCTAAATACCAAAAGCTTGGAGAGATTTCCGAATCTAAATTTAAAAATTTAGAAAATAGAAAAGAGGATAGTCTTAAAAAAGATACAACTGAAGTAGAACATCATCAAGAAAATGAAGAGGCTACCGAAGAAAAATCTAGCTTTACTATCAATAAAGCCATTTCAACAATTAGAGACTTTGAAAGCAAAGATTTAAAGAAACTCATTAAAAAGAAATTTAGAGAAGTTGATGACTTTACAAGTGAAACTGGTAAGAGAATAGAGGAATACGATTATAAATACGATGATAAGGGAAATATCATTGCTTATGACGATGGTAGTGCCTTACAATATGAAACTGAAAAACTTGACGAAATCAAATCAAAAATTTATGGTGTTCTAAGCCCGTCTAAAGATGGACACTTTGAAATTCTTGGAAAGATAAGTAATGTTTCTAAAAATGCTAAGGTATATTATGGAAATAACTATAAGTCTATAGAAATCAAAACGACCAAGTATGATTCGCATTCAAAAACGATGACATTTGATCTATACGCTAATATTAATGATATTGTGGATGGATTAGCTTTTGCAGGAGATATGAGATTCTTTGTTAAAGATGATGATCAGATAAAAGCTGAAACGAAGATTAGAATGCCTGAAAAAAATAAGGAAACTAAAACAGAATATCCCTATGCATCAAGTTATGGGAATGTAATAGAATTAGGAGAAGGAGATCTTTCAAAAAATAAACCAACCAATTTAACGGACATGGAATCTGGTAAAATTTATTCTGATTCAGAAAAACAACAATATCTATTAAAGGATAACATCATTCTAAGAAAAGGCTATGCACTAAAAGTGACTACCTATAATCCTGGAAAAACGGATATGTTAGAAGGAAATGGAGTTTATAGCCAGGAAGATATAGCAAAAATACAAAATTCCAATCCTAATCTAAGAGCCCTTTCAGAAAAAATAATTTATTCTGACAGTAGAAATGTTGAAGATGGAAGAAGTACTCAAGCTGTATTAATGTCGGCTTTGGACGGCTTTAACATTGTAAGGTATCAAGTGTTTACATTTAAAATGAACGATAAAGGGGAAGCTATCGATAAAGACGGAAATCTTGTAGCAGATCCTTCTAAACTTGTATTATTTGGTAAGGATGGTAAAGAGTACACTGGAGAGGATAAGTCCAATGTAGAAGCTATAAAAGAAGATGGCTCTACGTTATTTATTGATGCAAAACCAGTAAATCTTTCAATGGACAAGAACTACTTTAATCCATCTAAATTTAATAAAATTTATGTACGAAATCCAGAGTTTTATTTAAGAGGTAAGATTTCTGATAAGGGTGGTTTTAACTGGGAATTGAGAGTTAATGAATCTGTTGTAGATAATTATTTAATCTACGGAGATTTACACATTGATAACACTAGAGATTTTAACGTTAAGCTTAATGTTAAAGACGGTGACATCATGGACTGGGGAATGAAAGACTATAAAGCAAACGGATTTCCAGATAAGGTAACAGATATGGATGGAAATGTTTATCTTCAAACTGGCTATAGCGATTTGAATGCGAAAGCGGTTGGAGTACACTATCAATTTTTATATGATAATGTTAAACCAGAAGTAAACATTGATCCTGAGGGAAATACTAGTATCGAATATGCTGATGGAAAATCTGTAGTCTTTAACATCAATGATAAAAGAGATAATGGATTCAATGGTGAGATTCAAGACAAACATATTTATGTAAATGGAAAAGAATATAAATCATTTGATGATATTAAACAACTAACAGATAAGACACTAAATATTAAGATTCTTGTAAAAGATTTTGCAAGAAATACAACCGTAAAAGAATTCATTTTAAATAAAGATACGGGAGAGGTAAGAGAATTAAAACCTCATAGGGTAACTGTGACCATTCAAAATGGAAAAGAAATGAGTTCTAAGATAGTGTCGGAAGAAGATTTCATTTTACCTGTCTATGAGGGTGAATTAGAAAAAGGATATCAATTTGATGGCTGGGAAATTTCTGGTGTCGAAGGGAAAAAAGATGCTGGTTATGTTATTAATGTGTCAAAAGATACCCTTATAAAACCTGTATTCAAGAAAATAGAGGAGAAAAAGGAGGAGGAAAATAAACCTACTTTTGATGTATCCAAAAAGAAAGATAACCCACAGGCAAATCCTAGTCAATTAGATGAAAGTCACAGAAAAGAAGACTTACAAAGAGAAAATCATTCACACAAATTTGATTCAACCAAAGATGTCAAAACTACAGTTCCTGTACAAGTAAATTATAGTCAATTAGATGAAAGTCAAAGATCTGATTCAACTAAGGATGTTACAGCTACAGTTCCTGATGAAAATGATAAAAACTTTGAAAATAAGAAGGAAGTTTATCTTAATGAACCAGAGAACATAGCTAATAAACATACCAATATTGATAGTAAATCAATTACTAACAATGATAGGTTGCCAAAAACCGGAACAGTTAGAGAAGGTTTTACACCATTCATTGCTGGAATAATGTTTACCGTAGGTGCATTTCTTGGATTGAAGAAAAAAGATCAAGATTAAGACTAAAGCTATAGATGAAAAAATGGTTTGTGTACTGAGATAGTATGATGATGAAACAGTTTTGTAAAAATAGCTATTTATAACTTAATTATTTAGTTTACTTTACTATTGGTACTCTTTTTGGATTTATTAATGAACTTAGTTTTGATAACTAATGAATTGATTGAAAGGGTTAGTATTGACAATATTGATTAGCAAATAGAGTCTATCAAAATTTAAAGTCTAATAGAGGTGATGAGACAATTTCAAGGAATTAAGTAGCGTTTGGTTGCTTAATTCCTTTTTATTTGGAAGGAAGTTTTTCACCTATTTCCTTATTTTATGGCTATTATTGAACCACTTAGACCGAGATTGAGACCAGATAGGCAAAAGAACTTGTTCTTGAAACTGACCTCTGCTATAATGATTGGTGTAAGGGACGTGAGGTATCAATATCAGATAACTCAAGTTCCTAAAAAAGAAATTGGAGATAAAGAAATGAAAAAATTATTAGGGATTGTATTTTTACTAGCAGCAGCGACAGTAGTGTATTTTGGTTCTGTTGGCTGGCCAAGTTTAGATGTCAACCTCTGGTCATTGATTCCGGTAGGCCTGTTCCTCTTTTTCACTCTAGAGAATCTTTTGAAAAAAGACTACAAGGCTAGTCTGATGTGTTTGATTATTGCTTTTATCATCGCCAATGCAATTTTGGACCTTTTGCCAATTTCAAGTGGCTTGGTAATTGGAGCGGGCGTACTAGCTTGCATTGGTATTGGATATATCTTTCCTGATAAAGAAGGAAAATAGGAATTATTAAAAAAGATATAAAGAAAAAAACACTTCAATCATTGTATTTTAGTTTGATTGAGGTGTTTTCGATTTAGTTTTTTATTTCTGAGCCATCAATTCAACAATCATCTCGATATACATAACAAGGGTTAATAAGAATCCTGCACGCCAGAAGAATTTGATGAATTTAGGATAGTAAAAGCTGCGTTTTTTCAAAAGGAAGAAAAAAACGAGAATAATGGCTAGAAGTGAGAGGGCTAGGCCTAGTCTAGGGAGGAAATTATGGGTAAAGGTTTTAGCTGTAATCAAGTAATACTCAAATACTAAAACTGGAAAAGCCAAATCCGCAAAGTTTCGTCCTAGTTTTTTTAATCTAAAAAGTTTGGTTATGATGATGCAGACTACTAAAGTCAGTATCAATAGTAAAATAGATGCTAATTTCATTAAAATCATACCCATATTGTATCATAAAAAATGGCTAATGGAAACGAGAAACAGAGGAATTTATAGGAAAGTCAGGCTTTTGAGATTGTGGATGTTTTTTGTTATAATGAAAGTTATGAAATCTTATAATACCTTGAATGATTACTATCGAAAACTCTTTGGAGAAAAGACTTTTAAAGTCCCTATTGATGCGGGATTTGACTGTCCCAATCGTGATGGGACTGTAGCTCATGGAGGTTGTACTTTTTGTACGGTTTCAGGTTCTGGAGATGCCATTGTGGCACCGGATGCGCCTATCCGTGAGCAATTTTATAAGGAAATTGACTTCATGCATCGTAAGTGGCCAGAGGTTCAGAAGTATCTGGTTTATTTTCAAAATTTTACCAACACCCATGAAAAGGTGGAAGTCATCCGAGAGCGCTATGAGCAGGCTATCAACGAGCCAGGTGTAGTAGGAATCAATATTGGAACGCGACCAGACTGTTTACCAGACGAAACTATTGAATATTTGTCTGAGTTATCGGAGCGCATGCATGTGACGGTTGAATTGGGCTTGCAGACTACTTATGAAACAACCTCTGACCTGATTAACCGTGCCCACTCCTATGAATTGTACGTGGAAACGGTCAAGCGTTTGAGGAAGTATCCCAAAATTGAGATTGTTTCCCATTTGATTAACGGTCTTCCTGGTGAAACCCATGAGATGATGATTGAAAATGTCCGCCGCTGTGTCACGGATAACGATATTCAAGGGATTAAATTGCACTTGCTTCACCTGATGACCAATACGCGTATGCAACGGGATTATCACGAGGGACGTTTGCAACTGATGAGTCAGGACGAGTATGTCAAGGTCATCTGTGACCAACTGGAAATCATTCCTAAACATATCGTCATCCATCGAATCACAGGAGATGCACCTAGAGATATGCTGATTGGTCCTATGTGGAGCCTCAATAAATGGGAAGTGCTAAACAGCATTGAGATGGAGATGCGACGTCGTGGAAGCGTGCAAGGATGTAAGGCTGTAAAACAGGAGTTTGAAAATGAAAAGACCACTTGAGATGGCACATGATTTTTTGGCTGAGGTTGTAACTCAGGACGATATCGTAGTGGATGCGACCATGGGAAATGGTCATGACACGCTTTTTCTAGCCAAATTAGCCAAGAAAGTCTATGCCTTTGATATTCAGGAGCAAGCCTTGGAAAAGACGCAAGAGCGTTTGAACCAAGCTGGCCTGACAAATGCCCAGTTAATTTTGCAAGGTCATGAGACACTGGATCAGTTTGTGACAGAAGCCAAGGCAGGAATTTTTAATCTGGGCTATCTGCCGTCAGCTGATAAGTCTGTCATCACCCGACCACAGACAACGATTGAAGCATTAGAAAAGCTGTGTGGCTTACTTGTCAAAGGTGGACGGATTGCTATCATGATCTACTATGGTCATGATGGTGGCGACCTCGAGAGGGATGCTGTCTTGGATTTTGTTAGCCAGTTGAACCAACAAGAGTACACAGCTGCCATTTACCGAACTTTAAACCAAGTCAACAACCCACCATTTTTAGTGATGATTGAAAAATTAGAGAGATATAGACATGGATAAACAATACCTACGTGAAAAGCTGGATGCCATGCGCCAGAATTTTGTTGAATCAACCCACCACGAACGAGCAGTAGGTGTGTTAGACCAAGCGCATATGAGCAAAAAAATGCTTAAAATCAAGAAAAAATTAGTTGCTCTTGAAATGGAACGGTGCCAGAGAAAAATTGAGCACAAAGATTGTTCCAAGATTGACCAAAAAATCAAAGAGCAGAAGGAGATATTTGAATCCTGTTGTAAAAAAGATTAAGGAGGAATTACGTGGAATTACTGATTTACCTTATCCTATTCTTACTGGTCTTGATTGTCTCAAGTACAACCAATAAGCTCCTGCCTTTTTTGCCTCTCCCTTTGGTGCAGATTCTTTTGGGAATCGTGATTGGTCTCTTTTTACCCAATACCGACTTTCACCTCAATACGGAGTTGTTTTTGGCACTGGTTATCGGGCCCTTGCTTTTTCGAGAGTCGGAAGAAGCGGACATTACAGCTATTTTAAAACACTGGCGAATCATTATCTATCTCATATTTCCAGTGATTTTTATCTCGACTCTGAGTTTGGGTGGCTTGGCCCATCTTCTTTGGCTCAGCCTTCCATTGGCAGCTTGCTTGGCTGTTGGGGCGGCACTTGGCCCTACGGACTTGGTTGCCTTTGCCTCTCTTTCGGAGCGTTTTAGCTTTCCTAAGCGCGTGTCCAATATCCTTAAAGGTGAAGGACTCTTGAATGATGCTTCTGGTTTGGTGGCTTTTCAGGTTGCCTTGACAGCTTGGACAACTGGAGCTTTTTCCCTTGGGCAAGCTAGTAGTTCGCTCATCTTTTCAATTCTAGGCGGTTTTTTGATTGGCTTTTTAACAGCTATGACCAACCGTTTCCTTCACACATTCTTGCTAAGTGTGCGAGCAACAGATATTGCCAGCGAACTTTTATTAGAATTGAGTTTGCCTCTGGTGACCTTCTTCCTAGCAGAAGAAGTCCATGTTTCGGGGATTATTGCCGTTGTGGTTGCTGGGATTTTAAAGGCAAGCCGTTTTAAGAAGATTACGCTACTCGAAGCCCAAGTGGATACGGTGACCGAGACGGTCTGGCACACAGTCAACTTTATGCTCAACGGTTCTGTCTTTGTGATTTTAGGGATGGAGCTGGAAATGATAGCAGAGCCTATCTTGACCAATCCAATCTATAATCCCTTACTTTTATTGCTATCTCTTGTCGCCCTGACCTTTGTCCTCTTTGCCATTCGTTTTATCATGATTTATGGCTATTATGCCTATAGGACTAGACGTCTCAAGAAAAAGCTAAATAAGTATATGAAGGACATGCTTCTCTTGACCTTCTCAGGTGTTAAGGGAACGGTGTCGATTGCGACAATCCTTCTGATACCAAGTAATCTAGAGCAGGAGTATCCTCTCTTACTTTTCCTCGTTGCAGGTGTGACGCTTGTAAGCTTTTTAACAGGCCTCGTGGTCTTGCCTCATCTTTCTGATGAACAGGAAGAAAGCAAGGACTATCTCATGCATATCGCCATTTTGAATGAAGTAACGATAGAGTTGGAAAAAGAGTTGGAAGATACCAGAAATAAGCTTCCTCTCTATGCAGCTATTGACAATTATCATGGACGTATTGAAAATCTCATCCTGAGTCAAGAAAATAAGGGGGCTCAAGAAGACTGGGCTGCTTTGAAACTCTTGATTCTTAGTATTGAAAGTGATGGATTGGAACAGGCCTATGAAGAGGGGAACATTAGCAATCGTGCTTACCGAGTTTACCAACGTTATCTGAAAAACATAGAACGAGGAATCAATCGTAAGTTTGCGTCAAGACTGACCTATTATTTTCTTGTTTCCTTGAGGATTTTACGTTTTCTCCTGCATGAAGTTTTTACTCTCGGAAAGACCTTCCGTAGCTGGAAGGACAAGGAGCAAAGCCGTCTCCGTGCTCTTGATTATGACCAAATAGCAGAGCTCTATCTTGCCAATACAGAGATGATTATTGAAAGTTTGGAAAACCTGAAGGGAGTCTATAGACGCTCTTTGATTAGTTTTATGCAGGAGTCTCGTCTTCGTGAAACAGCTATTATCAGCAGTGGTGCCTTTGTCGAACGGGTTATTAATCGTGTCAAACCCAACAATATTGATGAAATGCTGAGAGGATATTATCTGGAGCGTAAGTTGATTTTCGAATACGAAGAAAAACGATTGATTACGACCAAGTATGCCAAGAAGTTACGACAAAATGTCAATAACTTAGAGAACTATTCTCTGAAGGAAGCTGCCAATACCCTGCCTTATGATATGGTGGAATTGGTAAGAAGAAATTAGTTAATACTCTTCGAAAATCTCTTCAAACCACGTCAGCGTCGCCTTGGATTATATATGTGACTGACTTCGTCAGTTTCATCTACAACCTCAAAGCAGTGCTTTGAGCAACCTACGGCTAGTTTCCTAGTTTGCTCTTTGATTTTCATTGAGTATAAGATTATAAGTGAAGGAGTGTGACATGAAAAAGTGGTGGAAAGAGCTGATAGATAAGCCTCTATTAAAAGCCTTTTTGTATTATTATCAAGCATCAGATAGTGAGTTGACCAGTGTCGCGGTAGCCTACTATTGGTTGATTTCGATTTTTCCCCTGCTTTTGGTGGTGGTCAATATCCTCCCCTATTTTCAGATTCCTGTGGGAGAATTTCTGGGCTTTATGAAAGACGTCCTGCCCCCAAGCCTCTATGAAGGTGTGGAAAAAATAGCTAGAGAAGTCTTGACGCAACCTTCAACAGGTTTGTTGAGTTTTTCTGTCTTGTCGGCGCTATGGAGTTTTTCAAAATCTATGAATTTCTTGCAAAAAGCTTTTAACAAGGCTTATGGCGTCGAAAAGAGTCGTGGACTTATTTCCCATCAGATGGTGAGTCTCCTGGTCAGTTTTGGTTTGCAGCTCCTCTTTGCGTTTGTCTTGTTTTTGAGCTTATTTGGGCAGATGATTTTGGATTTACTTGCTCATTATTGGACAAAAGATGGCATTATCTATCAGGCTTTACAAGGTTTGGCAGGTCCTCTGACTTACGCCCTCCTCTTTGCTATCTTGGTCATGCTTTATTATTTTCTTCCCAATCTATCTAACAGGAAAATTAGCTATACCCTACCAGGTAGTGCCTTTGTTCTCTTAGTGATTTTAGTTCTACTAACTCTGTTTTCTAGTTATCTCAATTACTATGTCCATCATTTAGTGGATGTCCGAATTTTAGGTTCCGTTCTTCTTGTTGTTATGATGTTTTGGTTTATCTTGATTGCTAAAATTGTTATCCTAGGCGCGGTGATCAATGCCAGTGTTCAGAGTTTGAAAGATCCGAGCTTTAATAAAGATTAACTATTTATCTATTACAAAAGCGCATACTATCAAGGTTTTAGTGCCTGATAATATGCGCTTTTTGATTGTGAAAATTAGTAGATAAACATGGCATCGCCAAAACTAAAGAAGCGGTAGTGTTCTTGGATGGCATGGTGGTAGGCATCTAAGACTAATTCGCGGCCTGCAAAGGCAGAAACCAACATGACCAGAGTTGATTTTGGCAGGTGGAAGTTGGTTGAGAAGGCATCTACAACCTTCCATTCATAGCCAGGTTTGATAAAGATATTGGTCCAGCCAGAATCTGCTTGGATTTGCCCATCAAACTTGGAACCAATAGTCTCCAAGGTGCGAATAGAAGTGGTTCCGACAGCGATGACACGACCTCCATTTTCTTTAACCGAGCGAAGGGTGGCAGCTGCTTCCTCAGAAAGTTGGTAGAATTCTGAGTGCATTTCGTGTTCGTCCAGATTGTCAACTGAAACAGGTCTAAAGGTTCCGAGTCCGACATGAAGAGTCAGATAGACTAGATGAACACCCTTAGCTTGGATTTCTGCCAGCAATTCTTTAGTGAAGTGTAGTCCAGCAGTCGGTGCAGCAGCAGAGCCACTTTCCTTGGCGTAAACAGTTTGATAGCGTTCGCGGTCATCCAATTTTTCGTGAATATAAGGTGGTAATGGCATTTCTCCCAGACTTTCCAAGACCTCCAGGAAAATTCCTTGGTATTCAAAGCGGACAATGCGGCCTCCGTGAGTCAATTCTTCCGTAACGACAGCGCTGAGGCGACCATCACCAAAGCTGACACGAGTACCGACCTTGAGGCGTTTGGCAGGTTTAGCCAGAACTTCCCACTCATCGCCAGCAGTGTTTTTGAGTAGGAGTAGTTCCACATGACCTCCAGTTTCTTCCTTTTGACCATAGAGTCGGGCAGGGAGAACGCGGGTGTCGTTCATGACAAGGGCATCACCAGGTTCCAGCATATCAATAATAGAGTGGAAGTGTTTGTCCTGCATTTCTCCCGTCTCACGGTTGACGATGAGGAGTTTAGAGGCATCTCGTTTTTCAAGGGGTGTTTGGGCAATCAATTCCTCGGGCAAGTGGAAATCAAAATCAGCTGTATTCATATATCTGTTCATTCTTTCTAAGTTCTAATCCTATCCATTATAACATGTTTCAAGTGTGGGCGCTCTTTTTTTAGAAATTAAATCGTTTTCACTTGACAAAAATTGGTCTATACCATATAATAAATATAGATAGAAATGGAGGATGAAAAGATGAAAGTCATTAAAGTTGAAAACCAAATCGAAGGTGGAAAAGTTGCTTTTGAGATTTTGAAGGAAAAATTGGACAACGGCGCTCAAACTCTAGGACTTGCGACAGGAAGCAGTCCACTTGAATTTTACAAGGATATTGTTGAGAGTGACCTTGATTTTTCAAATCTAACCAGTGTCAACCTTGATGAGTATGTAGGCCTTGATGGCGACAATCCTCAGTCTTATCGTCACTTCATGCAAGAAAACTTGTTCAACCAAAAACCATTTAAAGAAAGTTTCTTGCCTCGTGGGGTTAAGGATAATGCTGAAGCTGAAGTTGAACGCTACAACCAAATTTTGGCTGACCATCCAGTTGACCTGCAAATCTTGGGAATCGGTCGCAATGGACATATCGGATTTAATGAACCTGGTACTCCATTTGACAGTCAAACGCATCTAGTAGAACTTGACCAGTCTACTATTGAAGCCAATGCGCGCTTCTTTGACAAGATTGAAGACGTCCCAACCCAAGCCATTTCAATGGGAATTAAAAACATTTTGGATGCCAAGTCTATTATTCTTTTTGCTTACGGTAAGTCGAAAGCAGAAGCCATTGCTGGAACAGTGTCTGGCCCAGTGACTGAGAGCCTACCAGCAAGTAGCCTCCAAAATCACCCTGATGTGACCATTATTGCGGATGCTGAAGCGCTCAGCTTACTTGAAAAATAAGAACAATTAAAAATGAAGACTATTCATATTTTTCGTATGACTAGCTCAACTAATGTATAAATGCAAAAAAGGCTAAATTCCCAAACTAAGTTCCACCGCTAATCCAAGTGGAAGTTAGTCTGATAAAAATCGTAAAAACCAGTGGAATTCCATGTCAGGGTAAGTTCCACTGGTTTTAAACATGCTTGATTTTATAGATTTTGTAGCCGAAAGGAATCGAAAAAAAGAGCGCACAAAATCCCCTCATCTGAAAGCGTTTCAGATTAAGTTCCGCTATGGTGGAAGTTAGTGTGAGACGTTTGAATGGGGTTGAAGATTAGTTTTTAGAACTTATGTTGGAGTAATTTAGACGACTGACAGACGTCTTCTGCAGGTATTTTAGAAATGCCGAGAAGCTTAGAAATCTCTTCTCCATAGGTAAATGCAAAGAGTTCATAAGCTGACTTTCCATTCAAAGCAGCGCGTTTGACACTGTTGACATGAGAACAAACGAGATTGATGTCCTCTTGAGTTAAATTGTCAAAAGAAGTTCCTTTAGGTAGGATGTCGCGAATCAGCGTGTGATTTTTCTCAATTCTCCCTTTCTGGTCAGAGCGATTAGGGTCACAAAAGAAGAGTTTACTCTCTCCTCGCACATCCATTTCGATATCATCAACCCTGGAAACTCTCCACCATTATCGGTAAGAATGACAGGAAAGAGTTGGAAGAAATCTTTGTTAGCTTGGTGAAGAGTGTTCTTGATGTCATAGAGGTGTTTGGTGACCTCAAGGGCAGTTTTATTATTCAGAAGCCTAGCGAAGATAAAGTTACAGAAAGACAAGTTGAAGGTGAGTAGGAGTTTACCTCCCATTCTGCCCAGAACTGTATCCATTTCCAGCCAAGAGTCTAGTTGATTAAGGGCTAAATAGTTTTGGAAATCCTCATAGGAACGGCCTTTTTTCGCTTCTTTAGGGATGGAAGGTAGCTTACTTTTCCGTCTTTCTTTGAATTTAACGGCTCTGGCTAGGTCAATCGGAGCGATAGATAGGTACCCTTTTCGGATGTGTCGATAGACTGTTGAGGAGCTGACATCAAGATTGTAAGTTTTGAGGATATGATAGATGTGTTGTCCCTTTTTAACTCCATCAGAAATGACTTTGTCCATTTTCCAGAAGGTCTTGGAATTGAGGGGAGTTCCTTCACGAGCTTCGACAAGAGTTTGTTCGTATTGTTTTTGAGCTTGTTTAGAGAGGTAGAAGATCTTCTTATAGCCACAATTTTGTCTTCTTTTAGGATATCCATTACAGACAAAGGTAGCTTTGTCTAGTAAAGGGCAAGGAAGGTTATGGCATGTAGACTCTCGGACTTGTCTGTTTCGTTTGACTTCTTTGGAAACAGTAGTCGGGTCTTTTAGAATGGACTGTCCAATAGCTTTGAAGGTTTCACCGCGCTCTAAGCCTAATTGGATATCATTGCGGTCTGAAAGGGTAAGGTGTTTATGTTTTGTCATAGTAGACCTCATTTCTAACTCAAACGTCTCACACTTAATTCCACCATAAAAATCCGTTTTAGACTAATTTCCACTTCGGTCAGGTAAGTGGAAGTTACTTTGAGAAGTTATGCATAAACCGTATCATATCAAGCTAAGTTCACAATGTTTGATTTATAAAATGAAAAGGAGTATAATGAGTTAAGCCAGTCTAAAATTTACATAAAAATTTTAGGGGGGGGCTTTTTACTTGCCCTTCTTAATATATATCAACAGATAATTATCGCAAAAGGAGTGTAGCAATGTTTGATTATAAAGGATCGCATGATCGTTCACAAGTAGAGAAAACCATACGGTATAGTATTCGTAAGGTTAGTTTTGGAGCAGCTAGTGTTGCAGTAGCTGCTTTATTTATGTTTTTGGGAAATGGGGCAGTGTCTGCCACAGAGCAAGGTGTACCCTCAACCAATGAAGAAACTCAAAGCTCACCATTGAAAGACCCAGATGTCCAGAATGGAACCTACGGGGCGACTCCAGTAGTCAGTCAGTTGGATGGAAATTCTGGTAGCAGTGAGACTACTGCTCCGAAAGGTCAAGAAGAGACAAGTACTCCAACACCTACTGATGTAAGCGGTTCATCAGTAGCGTCGTCTAGTGTTTCAGCAATAGAAGCTGGGAACAAGACTGATAGGTCATATACTACTCCATCAACAGAAGAAGTAGAAGAAAAGGCTAGACCTGCCTTGGATAAAAAACAGCTGGAAGATTACGTAGCAGAAATTGATGGCAAATTAGCCTCAGGTAGCTATGCGACTAAGACAGATGAAAGTGTCGCAACCCTTAAAGAAAATCTAGAATTAGCAAAACTTGCCCTAACAACAGCCCAAAGTCAAGAAGAGTTAACAAAAGCTTACAGAAAACTTCTTATGACAGCTAGCAGCGGTTTACGTAATAAGCCTAAAGCGCAAGTGGAAAGTCCTAAACTAGATACGACAGAAGGAAAAGCGACTGTCGGTAAGAAAGCTAGCAATACTGAGAAAGCTACAGGAACCAACTCTATCGCAAACTCAGGAAAACATGATTCACGTAATGGACAAGCCCTAGACAGAAACAACCCATTCCGAACAGATGGGACAACGACAGATACTGATCCAGATGCGAATCAAACGTATACATTGCCGGGAGATAGTGCCAATCTTAAAGAAGTTGCGAATAGTTTAATAAATTTACCAACAAAAATAACTAATGAAACAAAGATAACTTCTATTAACGAAGTTGGTGCACTACAAAAGATAGCTCCTGGAGAAGTTAAAGATATTAATGAGTTCGGTGGTTGGAAAGCCACTAGTGGAGGAGTCTTTGCTATTGCAAGAAGAACAGACAAAGGAGTATTTCCTATTGAAACTGTAAACACAGTATTGGTTCAGGATGGACCGTATCGGACATGGTTAAATGAGAGTACTTTTGATCGTTCTAAAGATTATGCCTTATTTTTAGCAGAGGTTAGAACAAAAGCTACTGAAGAAGAAGTTGTAGATGATGGCAGTGTATATGTGGCAGAAAGGCATTACGCGAATAAAGGAATAGGGCTTGCTAAATTTAAAGGGATTGAAAAAACATTCAAAGCTTATTCTAAGTCTACTGGATCTGATGTTATTGTTTCTTTTAAAACAGGATTTACAGGAGATATTGATGGTAAGAAAGCAAAATATAGAGTAGAAGTATTCGCAAAAGATGAGTCCGGTACTATTAGAACAATATACGATCAAACATTTAGCCCTAATGAAAATAAAGAGGATGAAACTAAAAAAGTAGTTGCACCTATCATTGGAAGAGATCAATATTTCGATACGAATAGGGCTTCACTACATACTAGAGGAACATTAAATGAAAAATTAGAACAAGATCCTAATAAAAGAAGATTGGGTACTAGTACGGGAACATTTACAAGTAAAGGAATAGTCTTGAAACCTAATGTTACGGAGTACACTGTTCGTATAAGCCCGGGAGATAATGCAAATCTAGGAATGGGATATCAAGTTCCATGGAAGCAATATGCCTTACCTATTTCAGGACTAGGGTTTACTCTTGAGCAAGATACAAGTAGGGTTGCTAAAGCACTTTTACAAAGAGTTTACAATAAGTTAAAAGAAACAGAAGAAAAAGATACCAAAGGAAAAACAGAAGCAACTATCAATGACTATAGAACACAATTAAAAAATGTTAATAAATTATTGACAGGAGATTTAAAGAAAACTCAAGACTATAAAGATATCGTAAAGACTGTGTTAGCGGCTCAACAAGCGTTAAGAACTGATAAATCAAAATTAGATACTGCAAATACTAAATTATTAAATTTAATAAATGAAAATCCAGATCCAAGAATCGGTAAGACACTAACTTCTATAACCTCTTATGATTTTGCAAAAACAGAAGCAATCAATGCTCAAACAGAGGCACAAAAAATATTAAATCAAGATAATCCGGATCCAGATGTAGTAGCTACTATTGCAAGTGAATTAAATGAAAAATTAGCAGAATTAAAAATAGCAAGAGCTGAATTAGTAGATAAAGCAACAGAAGAGCAAAAAACAAAATTAGAAGCAGATGCTGGAAAACTAACAAAAGCAAGTACAGAAGGTAAAACTCAAGATAGTATTACTGCCTATAATGAAAAATATGCTCAACTAGCAACAGAGTTAGAAGCGGCAAAAAACAAAGCAACAGCGATCAAAGAAGCTGGGGATAATGCAAGTGAACACGAGGCATTAAAAGCGCAAGCGGCAGTTGATGGAGTATTAGCAAAACTAGAAGCAGCCAAAGCAGTGTTAGTGGACAAAGCGACAGACGATCAAGTATCAGAGTTACGAAAAGCAGACGTATCATTAACACCAGCAGCAGCAAGTACATTTGAAACAGCAAAAACTCCGGCAAGTATTGCAGCGTACAAAAAAGCAGTAGAAGCGATTCAAACAGATTTAACAGAAGCGAAAGCTACAGCAGCAGATTTAGTGAGAAAAGCAGAACAAAATAATGCGACACAAGCAGATGCAGCATCAGCAATCGCAAAAGTGGATAAATTAAAAGTTGAATTAGCAAAAGCCAATGCACTACTAAAAGACAAAGCGAATACTAGCGACTTAGCAACAGCTAAAGATGCATTAAAAGAATTAGCGAAAGTAGAAAACGCAACTGATGGCAAAACAACTTCTACAGCAGCAGCGTATACAGCAGCTAAACAAGCAGCGGATGCCGCAGTAGCAAAAGCCGAGGGATTAATAGCAAATCCCAATGTAACACCAGAAGAAGTTGCAGAAGCATTAACAGAAGTAAAAGCTAGGAAAGACGAGTTAGAAAAAGCCAAAGTAGCGTTAGTAGATAAAGCAACAG
>NZ_VMLP01000030.1:0-42668 GCF_013276755.1 Streptococcus sp. 5004
TCAGTTACTCTTAAATAATAGAGCAACTACATTAGTAGCTTAAAAACATGACTAAACCGCTATTCTTAGGAGTAGCGGTTTTTCTTTTTGTTTAAGAAGGGGCAAAAAAGGGGCAAAACTATTTATAAATTTTATCTAGTACATCAACAACTTTCGACTTGATGTTCTTGGTTACGTGAGTATAGATTTCCATTGTGGTCTTTCCGTTATCTTTATGCCCAACTCTTTGCGTGATGGCTTTTAAAGGGATGTTATTTTCAGCAAGTGTACTGATTAGTGTATGACGTAGTATATGTGGGTGAAGTGGTTTGTTGATTGGCTTCTTTAAAGTGGAGTTTGCATTTTTCATGAGCTTGCCGATGCTTGATTTATGAATGGGAATTCCATTGGCTGATACAAATATAAATCCCATATCTTTATAGTTTGGGTTTGTATTCTTTCTTAGTTTATGTAACTCTATGAATTCTTCAATGATTTCAATTTCTTTTTTTGTTAGGTCAACTACTCTGATAGATGATAAGGTCTTAGGTGTGGTTTTAACACCCTCTGAACCTTTACGGGTTGGATCTAAAGTGCCATTGATAGTGATAGTGCGATTTTCTCTATCGTAATTCTCGAATTTCAGCGCGCCAGCTTCCCCAACACGGCAACCATTCAGTGCCATAAATTCAGCCATACGAGCGACGTGATAGCCCCGATTATAGCTTTTCATAGCTTTTAAAAGCCTTTTTAATTCGCTTTGCTCAAGGAACTTATCTTCAATCTTTTCCATATTTTCATATGCGACAACCTTTTTAGGAAGTCTCACACGCTGGATAGGATTGCTATCTACCAGTTCCATATCAAGCGCATATTTAAAGACCATGCTTAGTACTGACTTTTGCTTTTTGAGTTTGATATGATTTTCTTCAGAGTCAGTAAAGTACTGTTGAGTGTACTTCGCAGTGATATTTTTTATTTTCACGTCAGGCGCAAAAGTATCTTTTACTTCATCTACAGCATAGACCATGGTCTTTATGGTAGAAGGCTTGATTGACTTTCTATGAAGTTCCCACCAATCACTTAGTACGTCTGTAAAAAGCATATCTGTAGTAGTAAGACTTTGTAGTTTTTCTGCTATCTTCTCATCCAGTTGTTTCTGAGCTTCTTTTTTTGCCCTGCTTGATCCAGAGTCAAGGGTTACAGACACCCTTTTCCATTTCTCGGTATAAGGGTCTCTATATCGTTCAAAGAATTTATATTTTCCGTTGGAAAGTTCTTCCATCCACATTGATTTTCACCTCATTTCTTGATAGAATAGAGTATAAGAAAACTACCTTTTTAATGGTCGTTTCCTTATACAGTACATCCTCACGCTCAGACTCGCCAAAGTTTGAGAGCGTGGGGATTTTTTTGGTTTTGAAAAGGGAAGCAACGGTTAAGTTACTTCCCCTGGCACGCTAAGGTGCAAAGTCTAAAATTATGAGGGCTTGCCTCTAAGTAACTTAATTATACCATAAAAATAAATTTATTCCAAGCCGATGCCGACTTTAGCAGTCAATAAGTAAGCACCATTTTCTTGTTTGCTAAATGTCAAAGTAATACTTCGGAGTTTTGTCCCTGCTGAAGAATATGAAATTGTTCTGCTTTCATGATCATTAACAGTAGTAGTGTTTATGCTATTTGGTTCTCCATGAACGCTAACAATATCATCGTAGTTAGTTCCACCAGCTCCATAATTCGTGATGTCACCCATCTGAAGAGCATCAAACTGTTCTTTTGTCCAGTTAAATTTAGCATCCTCTTCTTTTTGTGATGATTCGATAGAAGAACTTACTGAGCTGACAGTTTCTTCAACGTTTTTAGCAGCGTTATTCAAAGCACGGGCATACATCAATTGCGTAGCGATAACAATAACCATTGATACGACTGCTAAGACTGTACCAATGATAGCCAACATTTTTGGTCTTTTTCTGTTGATAGCTAGACCTATCAAGCCTAATATAAGCGCTAAGATAGCAATAACAAAAGATAGATTGTTAATAATAGGCATCCAAGACCCAAATAGAGCAATCGCTCCGAAAATAATAGCTAAAATACCTAAAACTTTGCGTTCTTCATTCATAATGAAACCTCTCTCAGCTTTTAATGTGGATCAGTTATTGCACATTTTTTATTTCCGTTTTTTATATGTCAACTATTTCCAAAGTGGAAACAGTTGATTTTTACTATTGTTCGTTGTAAAATAGTGATGAAAGGTGGTGCGATAATATGTTTTCTTTTTTTACTCACATCAATCAACAGCGTCAAAAGATGGAGCAATCTAAAAAAGAAATGGAATTGCGCCACAATGAATTTGCTGATAGAGTCCGCATGGATATTAAAACAGGCGAGGAAGAACTCGCTTTAAAAAGAGAGTGTTTTAATCAGCGCTATGGGCATCTATTTAGTCCTCGAAATAAATAGCAATAGGTCTTACTAGGTGGTCAGCCTTGTCTATCATCCCAAAAGAACCAAGTATAATATTTAAAATAGTTGTTGGAGCGTATTTTAACATCAAATTACTATCTTCCATATGTGAGAAGTCGCTAGGTACTTGTTCGTCAAAAGTTGATGAGCAGATGCCTAGCATTTTTATTTTTCTCTTTCCATGTTGCATAAAACTCAGTTGGACACTTTGAACTCTAAGAAATTCAAGAGGAAGTATACTGAATGTATTGCTGATTTTGATTAGATTTGTTTCAGGTAATAATTTTTTCAAGTACACCGAAATATGTTTTATCATTTCAAAAATATTCCAACCGTTTGTTGATAGTGCTTCTTGAATTTCTTTAGCTCTACGCAGATGTTTTTCTTTTTCTTTTCCTTTTCCTTTTATTTTTCCATATTCTGACTTCAGCGATCTAAATTCATCGTATCCAGGGAGTAAGAATTCTATTTCTTCTAAATCGCTTGTATTTGCTAATTGCTCAAAGTTAAAAACAGTTAACTCTCCAGATACAGAAATTAAGTCACCATCTTGGTAATCGCTGTGTTTTATAAGTTCTTTCGCCTCAAGACCAGTGATAAGCAAATCTAATGAATAATCATCAAGAGCGGTTTCTACTAGATTTTTATTTGACTTAGAAAATACAAAATTGTAACTATCAACATTAGTATTAGAATAGCTTCCTGTTGCTTTTAATAGAGCAGAGAGGCCAACGTCACTGGATGTGGTTGTTTGCTCTGTACTTCCTTCAGTTCTAGCGTCGCTTTCTCCATCTTCATTCACTAATTTTGTTATCAGACCAGAGTTTTGTTGAGCCAACAATGAGTTGACAAGTTTGGTATCTAAATAAATTATTTCTTTCATTATTTTCCTCCTTTTTTAATTTACTAATGCTAAATACTCTTCTTTAACCATGATTTCATTTGTCATGGTTTTTAGATTGTAGTAAGACATGAATTTGAGGTAATCAAACTCTGTGGGGTCGTCTAAGTTTTCTAGTGCGTCTTTTACGAGATGATGGATCATATTCCTATCAGCTTCGTTTTCACAGCGTAGACGGGCGTTCTGGTACTCTGAGCGTGTGTGGTCTTTGTGTCCAAGTTCGTGTAGGGCGACTTGGATTTGTTGTTCAGGAGTCAAGTTGTGGTCAATAGCGAGTACATTTGTGTCTGGATTGTAGAAACCGCTACTGTGCCAGTTTGAACCATCGAAGAGACAAAGTTCTACTTGATATTCTTCGCAGAGTTTAGCGAGTGTCATAGTTCTCCTTTTAATTAGCTACTCGATAATAACTTTTAATAGCTGGATAACTTTTTAGTTTGCTTTCTTGACGTTTCTTTTTTTGTTCAAATTGTTGAATGGATTCATTACTGAGTCGTAGCATGTAATCATATTCATTGTTATTTTCTTTTGGTCGTTTAACTTGAACGTGGTTCATTTTAGATTCTCCGTTTTTAATTCTATAATTCCTTTGTGGTTTCTATTTCTATCAAAACCAAATTGTCCCATCCAGTATGTTTCATTGTGAGCCATGTGGGTATATATAGGACGAGTTTTTTCAATATGATTTTTATCGCCTATTTGATAGATGTCTAAGCAAGTACTTGCTTTTTCTTTAATATCTTTTAGATATGTCTCTATGTCTGGAGAATGTTTAAAAAATAGTAAGACATCTATGTCTTTTGGGTTTTCTTTCTGGGTGCAAAAGCTTCCGTCTAGCCATATACGCGTAATGATATTGCTATCTAGATTTTTTAAGAAAGTTGAGAGAGCTTGGAAATTTCTAGTTCTGGTAGTGGAGTTAGGGAAGCTATCTACTAGAGTTAATTGTATTTCTTCTAGTGAGATATTTGTTAGTATTCCTCCATTTAGGTTACCCTGATCATTGAAGCAGAGTTTAGCGAGTGTCATAGTTATTTATAAACCTCTCTGTACATTAAGCAATATCCTCTCGAGTTAGTCCTAGTTCATCCAAGACCTCATCCATGGTATAAGTAACTGGGTCGGCTAAATACTCCATATAGGCTTGGTCGGCTGCTCGTGCGTCTTCGATATCTTCCATGAGTGCCATGAAGTCATCAAAATCCATGGTCGTTGTGTCGATGCCGTGTTTGTTTAGGTAGTCCGTGATGTAGGAATTTTTTTCTGTGAAGTTGATAGTGATAGTCATTAGCGTTCTCCTTTGCTTTTGAAGTGGGCGGATAGGACGGATGTAATGAAGTCGATATCATCTTCATTTAGTGGTTTTCCGTCAAATAACATGGCGTTGGCTGCCGCTTTGCGTAAGTCTATGATTTGTCCGTTTACTTGAGCAAATTCATCACTCCCAGCGATAGCAGGGTTATCCGTTCGTCCGAGCAGGTAGTCGGTGGATACATTGAAGTAGTCGGCGATTTGCTGTAGCCGTTCGGAGCTGACCTTTTGTCGCTTTAAAGAATACAAAGTATTTTTACTATATCCAAGTTTTTCTTCAACTTGATTTAGAGATAAGCCCTTTTTTCGAGCCAATTCTCTAACTTTTTCAAATGTTGGAAACATTGATTTATCAACCTTTCTGATAGATTGACAAAAAATATTTAAATTATTTACTTAAAATTGTTGACAAAATTAAATAAATGATTTAAAATAGTTTTTGTAAGTTAATGAGTTAGTAAAAAACGAAGTTAAAACTTATCTAAAAAAAATAGCTTTGGCGAGCAAAATGAGTTGATAGATATAATGTTTTATCAAGGTTTTTAATTATGCTTTCATTTTAAATTATTTGTTTAAAATTGTCAAGCGTTTTACAAAATAATTTACTAGCTCTTTAACTTTGTTCCTTGACAATTGAATAGAGCATGTGAGATAATATAGGGGAATTGAAAAGTAGTTCCAATGGAACACAAATCCCCTAGTACCGCAAATACCAGGGGATTTTTTTGTGGGCTGGACACTAACGTTTGTCCTTGTCCTGCTTGCTATCCAGCCAGTCGCTAATCAATTTAGTTGCTAAATTGACTAAGAGCGGGGCAAGGATAAGTGTGAAAAGTAATTCCAATGGGACTCACCTCCTTTCAGAGGCTATATCGTTAGTGCCGTCACTATTATATCACATGCTCTATCAGTTAGATAGGGCATTTTTTATTTTCAAAAAGGAGGAGGTCGCATGAGCCAACAACATCGTAAATGGATTGAGCTTGTAAAAGAGCGAATTGAAAAACGTGGATGGTCACAGACGGACTTAGCCATTGTTGTAGGCGTTAGTCCATCAGCTATCACGCAATTATTCAAAGATGGTAAAGGAAGTGATGACTTGAAGCTTCGCATTAACAAGAAGTTGCGAATCAGCGAGTCGTGGGAGAAATTTGAGGAGTAGGAGAATGGAAGAAGTAATTACAATAAGTAAACGTGAATTACAAGAAATGATTGCTGAAGCAGTCGCCAATAAAATAGTTAAGGTTAGAAAAGATTTTGGTCAAGTCGCTATCACTGATGAAGATATTCGTATCGTAAATAACAATCATCCTAAAGTACTTGATTTACTTCAAAATCCTTATAAGAGAGAAATAGGTAGTGCAATCTATCCAATCATAACAGGGATCCGTTGGGATAGTAATATTGGTAGTGACTCTAAAATATTTTTAACAAACAGGTTGATGAATAAAAGAGGAATTTACTATCATTCGAAACAAAATCTTTATTCCTCCCTTATCCATGAACAATTGAAATCTCTTGTTTTATCTCTACATGGTGCAACAGTAATAAAAGATTTGACAGATGATGAGTTTCAAAATGCTTTGGAAACATATAACGAATTTAAAAATTTCTTTTTGGATAGGTACAACGTCCGTCTAACAAAATTAAAACAGGAATTTCCAGAATTATAAAACAAAAAAGTACCTGACAAAGTCAGATACTAAACGGAAAGATTTGAGGAATAGGAGGAATGACATGAACGAAGTTATTAAAGTGACTGTGAATGACAATCACGAGCCGATTGTTTCTGGTCGTCAGTTGCATGAGGCATTGGGAGTTAAAACACCATATGATAAATGGTTCCCACGCATGACTGAATATGGATTTACAGAAAACGAAGACTTTTCGACATTTTTGTCGGAAAGTACAGGAGGACGCAGAGCGACTGACCACATCATCAAACTAGACATGGCCAAAGAAATCGCCATGATTCAGCGAACCGACAAAGGAAAAGAAGTCAGACAGTACTTCATTCAAGTAGAAAAAGACTTCAACAGTCCTGAGAAGATTATGGCAAGAGCCTTGCTCATGGCGGATAAGAAGATTCATAAACTGGAGACGCAGATTGAAGCTGACCGCCCTAAGGTGCTATTTGCAGACGCAGTGAGTGCAAGCCACACATCTATCTTGGTCGGCGAACTTGCCAAACTCATTAGCCAAAACGGCTATAAAATCGGTGCCAATCGCCTCTTTTCTTGGATGCGTGAAAATGGCTACCTGATTAAGCGCAAAGGCTCAGATTGGAACATGCCAACCCAACGTAGCATGGACTTGAAACTCTTTGAAATCAAGGAAACAAACGTGCAACACGCAGATGGACATATCACTGTGAACAAGACACCAAAGGTCACAGGCAAGGGTCAGCAGTATTTTATCAACAAGTTCCTTAATCAGGAATGTCTAACAGGTTAGAAAAGGACGAAAGTGATTGAAATAAGCGAAGAGAAAGGAGAGCGTATGACAGACTTTAAAAATTTAGATTGTCAATTTATCTTTCAA
The DNA here is from genome assembly GCF_013276755.1 of Streptococcus sp. 5004. Lineage (GTDB taxonomy): Bacteria > Bacillota > Bacilli > Lactobacillales > Streptococcaceae > Streptococcus. The sequence continues at coordinate 7,202 of NZ_VMLP01000030.1, forward strand.
GAATGCGACTGAAAATTATACTGCTGTTAGTAATAGTTTTATCAACGATCCAAAACTGGACTTTACAGCTGTTGGTATTATGATGGTTGTCCTAGCTAACCACCCTAACTGGCAAGTCTATCCAGATGAAATAGCTAAACGAAAAGGTGTTAACCGGAAGACAATTGATAAGTATTTCAAAATCTTTGAAGAGGCTGGATATTTGCGAAAAATCAGAAAAAAACCTCCTGGAAATGGAGGGAGTCATATATTCAGATTCTTTTCAGATGTAAAAATATCTGATTTCCAATTCGATATTATGAAACAGAGATTAAACCTGTCTATCAAAAAGGCGTCTATGAATTATAATTCTGACATTCCAAAAAGTGAGATGTCAGAAAGTGAGATGTCAGAAAGTGAGATGTCAGAAAGTGAGATGTCAGATTTTGGGCACTAATAAATATTAACTAACAACAAGTATTAACTAACAATAAATATTAATTAACAACAAGTCCTACTTCTCTAAATAAAAGAGAGGGTAGAAAAAATAAATACAAAAAAGCACCTGACGGCAATCAGGCGCATACTTAAATATTCAACATGATTATAACAAGAAAGAGAGGAAATTGCATGCCGAAAACAGAAATTACTTATAAGCCAGTTGATGTGGACGAGAAAGCCACGCATGGTGATTACAAACATCTTTGTCAGAGGTGGGAAGGGTTGACTCCAGGGACTGCAAAAGTCTGGGCAGGTGAAATGCGAGAACATCCAGACTTCAAGCAGTTCATCGATAACCCAACTCATAAGATTGTATTTATCGATTACGAAGGATTTCGCATGTTCGTCAAATGGAAAAGTCGTAATCGCTATCGTGCGAAGAAAGAAACTTTATCAGAAATGCTTGAGAATATGAAAAAAGAAAAAATGTTAGGAGTATAAAAATGTTTGAACCACCATTAGTTAGCCAGCTTTTAGGAACTGGCGCAGTGATTTTAGGATTTATCATCGCAGGGTTTATAGCTCATCAGTTAGAAAAGCAAAAAGAGGAAGAAAGACGACTGCAAGAAGAGTATGACACGCAAGTGGTTAGAGCTTGTAATGAATTGCTTGAAATGGGTCGTGAGATTGAGAGAGAACAAATCCGCAAGAATATCCGTCGGGAGTTCAAAGGCTTCACATACGACAACGAACCGCCTCAAGGATTGCGTCCAGAGCCTCTAGCCTTGCCAGAACCACGAAGAGCACGCTATACAAAGTATTTGGGGTAGAGGAAAGGAGACGCTGATGACTAGAATTGAACTTGAAAACCGTGTATGGCTTTTGGCCAATCATGAAGAAAAAAACGAATTGCTGGATCTTGGGCTAACCTCCAAGGACAGATATGTGAAACGAGTGCTGTAACTTGGAAAGGTGTATGCTCATGTTTGATTACGACAGAGATATAATGCAACCGCCTGAAGAACGAGAAGAACTTGACCCGAGCGAGTACATCTATGTTGGATGTGGGCAGTATCGATATGTGGGTGATGAAGTATGATTGAGGAACTGCACGAAGAAATCGACAACTGGCGAGCTGAATATATTCATCTTGGCCGAGAACTCGGAGAAATCATCAACGACCAACAGGATATTATTTTGAAATTACAAAACGAAAATAGACGTATAAAACGTGAAAATTGGAATTTGAAGAAGACGAAAGGAAGAAGAAAATGACAAATAATCAATTAGCAACGCAGACAAAACGTGATATTACTATTGACCCAAGTTTACTGACCGGAGCAGACATCAAAAAGTATTTTGACCCACAAAACCTGTTGACTGAAAAACAAATAGGTCAGGCTCTAGCCTTATGTAAAGGTCGCAATCTTAACCCATTTGCTAACGAGGTCTACATTGTGGCTTACAAAAATCGTAATGGAGGCACAGAGTTCAGTTTAATTGTCTCCAAAGAAGCTTTCTTGAAACGTGCCGCTCAATGTAAAGACTATGAGGGCTTTGAGGCTGGAGTAGTGGCGGTAGATAGCGAGGGTGTTATGCACGAACGCAAAGGGGCAATCATGCTCCCAGGAGACACATTGATAGGCGGATGGGCAAGAGTGTACCGTAAAAATTTCAAGGTACCGGTGGAGATCTTCGTTAGCCGAGAGGAATATGACAAGAAACAAAGCACCTGGAACTCTATGCCGGCTACCATGATTAGAAAGACGGCTCTGGTAAATGCTCTTAGAGAGGCTTTTCCTGAGGATTTAGGCAATATGTACACAGAGGATGACGGCGGAGAAACATTTGACCGTATCAAAGATGTCACGCCTCAAGAGAGCCGTGAGGATGTCGTGGCACGCAAGATGGCTCAGATTGAGCAATTTAACAAAGAGCAAGAGGCAAATCATGCAAATCCCGAACCTGCTCAAACTGAGGAGACAATCCAGGGCGAGTTGCTAGACGGTGAACTTGAATATTAGGAGGACAACATGCAAGAATTACAGGTTATTGATGATAAGAAAATCAATAAAATTTATGAAATGATTACAACGGATGAGCTTACTAGAGAGTCTTTTGAAAAAGACCTCATAGAGGCCACTGAAAAGTACAAGGACTATATTCCTACAGCTAGTACTCTCAAAGATGACAAGGCAAAGCGAGCTGAATTTAATAAGCTAATTGAGTCTAAAAATCGTATCCGTATCGACACTAAAAATTTGCTATCAGAGACAGCTAACACATGGGATAGTTATGCAAAGTCAATTATTGAACCATTTGCAACCGTAGTTAGTGAATTTGATAAAGGTATCAAGGAAATTGAAGAACATCAAAGACAACTAAAAATAGATACGGTTAAGAGTTACATAGCCAACAAATCAGCTGAGTACATGCTGGACCCTCGCCTATTTGATGAAAAAGCCCTTGATTATGTCAAGGCTAGCGATTTCATGGCTGACGGCGTGACGCTTAAAAAAGCCACAATGAAATCACTTGACGACATGGTCACATTTGAGTTTCAGAGACAGCAAGAATTTGAAAAGGCTAAGTCAGCTATTTCAGGGTTATGTGCTGAGTATGGCATGACTGACTCACCTTACATCCGACAGCTGAAAGACTTGACGCTTGCTGAGGTCTTTGAACAAATCAAAGCTGACTATGAATTTGAAAAGCAAAAGGAAGAACTCAGACAGGCTCAAGAACGAGTAGAGCGAGAAAGTCAGGAACTTTTAAAAGCTCAACAAACTAAACAGCAGGAACAAGTTCCAAAATCAACGGAGACCCCAAGTTTTGACCCAGAGACAGGCGAAAACTTGGACGGTGGGCAAATCCCCCAAAATGAGCCTAACGCTCTTAGAGGGGCTGAAAACAACCTAAAACGATATACTCAAAAAATGACTTTAGAGGTGTATTTTGTAGACACAGCCGAAAAAGACCGTTTCAAGGCTGGTCTAAGTCAACTCGGATTTGATTTTAAAAAGAACTATCAAGTCAGCGGTTATCAACGTATTGAGCCATTGACTCAGGCTGAACTCAATGAGCAATGTGGGTGGTAAGTATGAGTAAACAAGTAAAAGATATACTAGAAACTCATGACACAGGCTGCCCACATGGTATTACATTCGCTATACATCAAAACAAAGAGGAATGTATTGCGTTATTTGGTCGTTCTGGATGGCCTGGTCTCAAACCTCGATTTATTCTTTGGAATGAAAGTGTTGAAAACCAAACAACATACAAAACTGAGGAATCCTTACTTAATGCCTATGTTTGTGATGTTGAAAAAATATCGGAAGATTTTATTATCATTCAATTATTGCCCTTTTAAGAGGGGAAAAATAATAAAAAACCAACTATTTCCATTTGGGAAACAACTCAAAAACCAACAAGCCGTGCATTCTTGTAAAACTGCGAACTAGAAAATGCGTCAGTGACACTTATGTGACTTTGGATGAATGACGCAAAGAATTTCACTCACGCTTGCCTTGCTCACAATTTGGCAGGCGTGGGATTTTGGTGGAAAATATGGCAGAGATGAGATTATAGAACTGAATGAGGTGTTTTGATGAATAGACTAAAAGAATTAAGACAAAAAAACGAGATAACTCGAGATAAACTCTCACAAGAACTTGATATAAATTTAAGAACTATTCAACGTTGGGAAAACGGAGAAAGCCAAATCAAACCAAATAAAGCCCAACAATTGGCTGAATATTTTGGAGTAAACGTAGGTTATCTACTGGGATATGAACCAGAAGGTATGCCAAAGAGGTCAATCTATGGAGAAGTTTATTCAGCATTACTTAGAGTGAAATCTGAAAATCCTAATCATGATGACCGCGTGGCAATTCGTGAGGTATGTATGGAACTAATCGAAGCGACACTCGAGGGGTATTGATGAAAGAACGATTGATTTTAGAGATAGAACCTAAACCACAATCCAGACCCAGATTTGCAAAACGTGGGAATTTCGTTAAAGCATACGAAGAACAGGATATGAAAATCTGGCGTGATCATTGCCAGTTACTGATTGCTAAACAGTACGCTGGTAAGTCTATGCTTGAGGGAGCACTGAGGGCACGGATTAGATTTTATATCAAACCGCCTCAATATATATCTAAGGTCAAGAAGAACCGGCAAGCGCTACTGGATGAAGTTATGCCAGTAGACAAGAAGCCTGATATTGATAATTATGAAAAAGCGCTATATGACAGCATGTCAGGGATAATGTTTAAGGATGATGGGCAGATAGCTATGCACGATGTAGGCAAGTTTTACAGCCTGAATCCTAGAATTGAAGTAGAAATTGAGGAAATAAAGGAGTTGGAAGATGAAAGTACAGCAATTGATTGAGAGAATTAAACGTTTAGATGAACCATACTTAAAAACGGAATTTTTTTTAAAATTAATCGAACAACTAGACGAACCAGAAAAAGTCAAAGTACCGCAGTTTGTGGCGGATTGGATAACGCATTCAAAAAATATAGGGCGTTCTCTATTTGGAGCAATGAGTATCTTTGAAGAAAATTTCGAGATTAAAAAGTGGATGCAATGGGCAGAAAACCAAGAAACATTCGCCCGTGCATGGCTTGACGGCTACGAGGTCGAGGAAGAGAAGCGGTACTATGTAAGGTTTAAATGGATTGAAGACTCATATAGTTACTTAACCTTGATTAAGCACCTTCACGCTTGGACGTTAAAGGATATAACACTAGATAAAAAATTTCGTACAGCTCACACCCGTAAAGAACTAGAAGAAGCTGACTTTGGCTGGGTATTCGATTGTGAAGGGATTGAGATTGAGGAGGTAGAATAAATGACAAATATTAGATTACAAAATCCATACATGGATGAAACTATCAAAGTAAAAGAGAGTTGTGAGCATATATTGAACCGCATAGATGAACTTAATTTTGGGCATATATGTTGTATTCAACTACATCAGATTGAACCAGAAGAAAGACTTATCACTATTAATCCGAAAAACTTTGCAAAAGTTGATTTTTACGAAGTAGAGGAGGTTGAGTGATGAGTTATGATTTGGAAATCTTAGCGAAAATAGAAAACGGACAATATATTTGTATCGATGAACCTAGATATAGTTCTCCAACTTACAATCTTGGAAAAATGTTTAGGGTGGCTATGGATTGGGATTTCGACCAAGGCACAATTTACAATGTTGCTGATATTTTAGATAATATCCAGCGTGGTATATCTGAATTAGAGCGGTACCCTGAAAAGTATGTGCAGTATGAACCTGAAAATAGATGGGGAACAGTTAGCGGTGCATTGGAGGTTTTAAAGTCATTGAAAGAGTGTATTTTAGAACAAGATATTGACACGAAATATTTATATGTGAGGTGGTAATGTGAAACGACCTGAACGATACCCGTACACTAAAAATCAATGGGCTGAAGAAACTGTTAATCACTATACATATAAAAGCGATATTTGCTATACAAGTCACATTTTAGAAAATAGACTTACTGGAGAAATTAAGAGCAAGGAGGTGGAGTGATGGAATTTTTACTAACAAGCACAAGCGGGTGGGTTGAAAATCGAATCCCTAACGCCGTGATTAAAAAATACACAAAAATACAAGTTAGAGGCTGTTCGACATTTGAAGAATATGATGAGCGATTTTCTTGGATGGAAGGCAATTGGCTTTCTGAAGGAGTTAATCATAAAACGTCTAAAGGTCGAATACAAAGAGAATTCCCGAACGGTGCAGAGGGGCATTTTATCGAAATCAATTCGATAGAGGAGTTGCTAGAATTTCAGAAAAAAGTCGGACATGAGCTGATAATCACTTCTGCTATTGATAACGAATCAATTCCAGCTATTGAAATTTACAATAATTACAGGGAGTGAACATGAAACGATTCATCGCAATCTGGATTTTATTGTCTGCTGGATTAAATATTTGGCAGAGTATCCACATTAAAAAACTAGAAGCAAAGCGCCCGATGGTTATCTATCGAGCCGATAATGCAGGCGCTGAGATATTTGGTAAAGTCGTCGAGAAAGGACGACACGGCAAGTTGTATACTGTGACTATCAGAGATTATGGAATTTTTGTAGTTACTAGAGAACAGTTTGAGAAAGTGAAAGTAGGAGATGAGGTTTTATTATAATGGACGATATTTTACAAGCTTTAGCAAAAATGCTGAATATGACAGTTGATGAAGTAAGTTCTTTGCTTACAACATTTAAAGGGAATGCACCACAGATTTACGAACAGCTTATGAGAGAATGGACTTTGTACAATGTACTTGATAATACCTCTATAGCTATGATTTTGCTTAGTGCTATCCTAACAGGAGTTATTGTGTATGTAGTAGCTCGAATTAAGGTAGATCCTGATAGTTTGAGTTATAGGTATATTCCAGAAGGTTTTACTAAGCTTGAATATGCAGAGAAACTTACAAAGGAGAATCTTAAAAACTCTAAAAGAACTATCAAAAAGCTAATTGCTGGTATTACACTAGCATTGATTTTGGCTTTTGCTTCCAATATTGGTCGGTATCTTGTAGCACCAAACTACTTATTTATCGTAAATGAAATTGTACCAAAACTGACAAATAGATAGGAGTTATCATGAACACAATAGACAAAGTAAAACAATGGTTTATTGACCGTGACCTTGAAAATGGCGGACGGTTAGACAAGCAGTCACTCAAACTCAGCGAGGAGTTCGGTGAACTATGCGCAGGCTTTCTCAAAAAGAATGAGAAACTGACCAAGGATAGTATCGGAGATTGTGCAGTAGTGATTGTTGGTCTGGCCTTGTTGAGCAAAGTGAATGTGCATAAGATTTTTGAGGAGTCGTGTTTTGTAAAAACAGGAGATGTGTTTGAATGTTTCAAATGGCTGAATACTAACATTAGTAATTTCCAATCGTATCAGAATTCAAGATACGAGAAAATGTGTCAATATAGTTTAATGTGTTCAATAGGCTACCTGAAATCAATCAGCTATGCACTTGGTTATAATTTCGAGGAATGTTTTGAACTGGCTTACCAAGAAATCAAAGACCGAAAAGGTCGTTGGATTGACGGAACTTTCGTAAAAGAGGAGGATTTGGGATGATACCGAAATTTAGAGCGTGGGATAGACTGCGAAAAGAAATGAATTACAAAGTCATGGTAGGCAATTGTGACACAGATGATGAAAACTGGATTTGTCCTATCATTTGGAATCAATATAGAAAAAAGTGGTTACATTTTGATGATTATGAATGTATCATGCAATCAACAGGACTCAAGGATAAGAACGGCAAGGAAATCTTTGTGGGGGATGTGCTTGAAATCCAAGGCGTAAAAATGATTGTAAAATTTGGAAGTTATAAATACCTTGAAACATCTAAGAATAACGGTCATATACTTGGTATATTGCATGATGGTCTAGGTTTCTATGTTGAATGTATTAATGCCGCTGATCCAGACAATATTAGTCCTTTTGAGCCAGAAACGCTTAAAAACAGTCAAATCATCGGCAACATTTACGAGAACAGAGAAATTTTGATGGGAAAATAATTTAAAAAAGGAGTAAAATCGATGTTTACACAATACAATCACGAAACAGGGAAAACAACACTTACAAAACTTGCTAAGGGTGGTATCATTACAGTCGCAGCTGTTGCTTCACTTGGTATTTTTCGTCTCACGGCTGTGAAACGTATCCCGGCTAATACAGTTGGAGTTAAGGTTAGCGCAATCGGAGGTGTTCAGGAAAACACCCTACAAACAGGATATCATCTAAAAATGCCATTTATTGACAAAGTTTATACCTTATCGACATCTGTTCAAACAAAAACAATGGAGAAAATCACGACTCAGACAAAAGACGGTCAATGGTTGAATACGAATATCGATGTGAAATATCGTGTCAACAAGGAAAAAGCCATGACGGTATTCTCTAACTACACTACCTTGGAAACAGTAAATGATAGTGTAGTATCTCCTGCTGTTCAGCGTGCTATAGAATCGGTAACAGGTAATTATGATATCTATGATGTACTGGGTGACAAGCGTACTGAAGTTTATGAGGCAATTGATAAGGCTCTTAAAGAAAAATTTGAGTCTTATGATCTAGAGTTTGTTTCTTTCACGATTACAGACCAAGATGCAGGCGATGAGATTGAAGCAGCAATCAAAAATGAATCTGTAAAACAAAAAGAGATAGATACAGCTAAGCAGGAACAAGAAAAAGCTAAGGTTGAAGCCGATACCAAGAAAGTTCAAGCTCAAGCAGAAGCAGACGCAGGTATCATCAAAGCAGAAGGTGAAGCCAAGGCCAACAAAGCTAAGTCAGATTCAATCACAGATAATCTTATCCGGATGAAAGAAGCAGAAGCCAGAGAGAAGCATGGCTGGGTCACTGTCAACGGTGCAGGTAGTGTGATCACGAATAAAGAATAAAATAAAAAAGCCAAGGCACTCTCTGCCTCAGCTATAATCTCAATAATATTATTATATCACAAAGGAGATAGAGAGTGAACAAGGCTAAAGAGCTATTGAAAGAATTACAAGACCTTGACATGGACATCCAAAGCCGTATAGATGAAATCAATGAGCTTGAGGCAGGTTTGCTCTCAAGTCCTAAGTGGTCAGGTGTCAAAGTCCAAGGTGGACAGACTAGAAAAGTTGATGATGTCTATACTCAGTTGGTAGTGATGAAAGAGGCTATAGAGCAGGATACTAAAGAGGTTATTAACAGAAAACTTGAATTAGGTCGAATGATCAACAGGCTTAAAAATCCCAAACACAGGGCGGTATTAAGAATGACTTACATCAACAAAGGCACCGCTGATAGCGTTTGTTATGATTTGAAGATGAGTCGTACAACCTATTACAGGTTAAAAAATGAGGCGGTTTTAGCTTTGGGAGAAGTCATCTAACCTCATAGTGATCGTATGGGACTTTTTGGAACAGCACGGTTCTAAAAATCTGTTAGAATGGTAGTGTCAAGAATTGAAAAGAGAGGTACCTGAAATCAGAGTGTCGTAAAGGGCATTGATGGTTCGAGTCCTTCCCTCTATTTCGTTCATTGACGTCTCCTTTATCTTTATTATATTTTTTCGAGGCTTCGGTCTCGTTTTGGCGGTGACAGGTAAGTGGTTTCTCCCCTATGTTTCCTTCGGTTCGATTCCGGGCATCGCCGTTAATGACTACAAAAAATAAATCAGAAAATTTATTTCTAATTAACACGCAAGGTAGTAGTCGCCTTGCAGTTGGAACGTAGCTCAGTTGGTGGAGCGATATGACTATAAAGGGTCTGAAACGTAGGCAGGTTCGAGTCCTGTCGTTCCAATTTTTACAGAATTGGCTGTAAAAAACAAAGTCAAAGACTATATAACCCGAGAAACACATATCTTTTTGATGTGTGTTTTTTGGTTTTTGGAGGAGGGAAACAGTGAAGATTGTTGATAAGCCGATTGAATGGCTAAGACCTTACGAAAAGAACCCTAGGAACAATGAACAAGCAGTTGAAGCAGTGGCCAATTCTATAAAGGAATTCGGTTTTAAGGTTCCGATTGTCGCAACGATTGATGGAGAAATCGTAAACGGACATACAAGGTTTAAGGCAGCGAAGTTTTTAAAGCTAAAAACTGTACCAGTTCTTATTGCAGATGATTTGACAGAGGAACAGATTAAGGCATTTAGACTTGCTGATAATAAGACAGGGGAGCTTGCTGATTGGGACGTTGAACTACTTTATAGCGAATTAGATGAACTTACTGGTTTTGATATGACGATGTTTGGGTTCGAAGATATTGACTTTTCTTTAGATGATTTTGAAGAAGATGAAGAAAATCTAAAAGAAATGACAAAAAGCGAGCTAATCTCTTATATCAAGACCATGCAGGACGCTTCCCCTACAACTATCTTTTACGAGGATAAACCTGTTAGAAACGACATCCATCCGACGATGAAGCCTTTGAAGTTGATTGCTAGATGTGTTTTGAATTCCAGTAAAAAAGGTGACAAGATACTAGATAGCTTTAATGGTGGAGGTTCTACATTAATGGTCTGCGAACGCTCTGAAAGAATTGGTTATGCAATGGAATTGGATCCTGTGTATGTAGAGCGGACCATTAAACGTTGGGAAGAAGAGACTGGACTTACCGCTGAAAAAGTAAGTTAAATTTATTTTTTTGATAAGGAAGTGAGGCGATGGCTAATGAGCAAAATTTGATAAAAAATTCAGAACGAACTCCGAGCGAACGCCGAGAAAATGCAAAAAAAGCAGGAGTGGCTTCTGGTAAAGCTAGAAGAAAAAAATCGAACCTTAAAAAGGCTTTTGAGACAATCCTGCAAGCAGATGTAGCAAGTCCAAACGTTAAGAAGCAACTTGAAGATATGGGGTTTGACACAACTAACGAAATGGCTTTAGCGATGGTTATGATGCAGAAGGCTATGAAAGGTAACGTTAGAGCGTTTGAACAAATCAGCAAGCTGACTACGACAGATGCAAAAGATTCTCTTGATAAGAAAGAGCAAAGAGAACGTATTGAAGCGCTCAAGCTAGGAAACGAGAAGCTTAGAAAACAAATAGGAACATCAGAGGTTGACGTTAAAGACGACGGCTTTATTAAATCTTTAGAAGGGGTGGTTGAAGAAACTTGGCAAGATTAAGAATGCAAACCAATACCTTCAAATTCCAACCTTTTAGCAAAAAGCAGAAGAAAGTGCTGACTTGGTGGCTTTGGAACTCTCCAGTTCATGAGTCAGAAGGCATTATCGCTGATGGTGCTATCCGTTCTGGTAAGACTGTCTCTATGAGCCTTGCATTCGTTATCTGGGCGATGACATCATTCAACCATCAAAACTTTGCGATGTGCGGAAAGACAATCGGCTCTTTTAATCGTAATGTCCTGAAGTTATTGTTGGTTATGATACAGTCAAGAGGTTTTAGCTACGTCTATCACCGGACGGATAACCTGATAGAAATCTCAAAAGGCGACGTGTCGAATGATTTCTATATTTTTGGTGGTAAGGACGAGAGTTCACAGGATCTTATTCAAGGTTTGACGCTGGCAGGTATTTTCTTTGATGAAGTAGCGCTTATGCCTGAGTCGTTTGTTAACCAAGGTACAGGACGGTGTTCTGTGACAGGCTCGAAGTGGTGGTTCAACTGCAACCCAGACGGTCCTTATCATTGGTTTAAAGTCAACTGGATAGACAAAGCGGAAACAAAGAACATGCTTTATCTGCATTTTGACATGGACGATAACCTTTCTCTTTCAGAGAACATCAAGAAGCGTTATAGAAGTCAATATCAAGGTGTTTTCTATCAGCGCTACATTCAAGGTCTTTGGACGGTTGCAGAAGGTATTGTCTACGATATGTTCAGTAAGGATAAGCATGTTGTATCAACATTGCCAGAAATGAGCAAGCTGGGCAAATATGTCTCGGTCGACTACGGTACGCAGAATGCGACCGTTTTTCTTCTGTGGGAAAAAGACATCAATGGCAAGTATTACTTAACAAGGGAATATTATTACTCAGGTCGTGACGAGAACGTACAGAAGACCAATGCTGAGTATGCTGATGATCTAGCTGCTTGGCTAGGAGATACGAACATCGAACGTATTATTATTGACCCGTCTGCTGCTTCATTCATTGCTGAATTGAAGAAGCGAGGATACAAAATCAAAAAAGCTAGAAATAATGTCCTTGAAGGCATTCGTTTTGTTGGGTCTATGCTAGGCCAAGAGAAAATAGCAGTACATGAGAGTTGTGTGAATACGTTGAAAGAGTTCCACGCTTATGTCTGGGACGAGAAAGCCTCAGCAAATGGCGAGGACAAACCTATCAAGCAATTTGACCACGCAATGGACGCCCTGCGTTATTTCTGCTATACAGTATTATTCAAGTCAGGAGGTATGACTGTTTGGAAATAGAAGTAATTAAAAAAATAATCTCGTCGCAGATGGTCAAACATGGAAAGTTTGTCTCACAAGCAGCTGAAGCCGAGAAATACTATCGTAACGAGAATGATATTAAACGAAAGCGTAAGCCTGCTGATAAGAAAGGCGCTGAGAATGAAGCGAAAGCAGAAGATAATGCGTTTCGTAATGCTGACAACCGTATTAGTCACAACTGGCACCAGTTATTGCTTGACCAGAAAAAGGCTTATGCGTTGACCTATCCGCCTACATTTGATGTGGACGATAAAAGCGTTAATGATAAGATTGTAGACGTCTTAGGAGACGATTATGAACGTATCAGCAAGCAACTTTGCGTTAATGCAGGAAATGCTGGTATCGCTTGGCTTCACGTTTGGAAAGTTGCTAGTGATAACTCGTTTAGATATGCTTGCGTGGACTCAAAAGAAGTGATACCTATCTACTCAAAGTCTTTGGATAAGAAGTTGATTGGGGTGCTGCGAGTTTACTCTAGCATAGATGAAGCAGATGGTAAGAATTATACTGTTTACGAATATTGGAACGATAAAGAGTGTTCTTTCTATCGTCATGAAGAAAATAAGCCACTGGAAGAATTAGAGTCATTCCAAGCAATCTCTTTGATTGATACCATGAATGGCGACCGCTCAAGAGACAATAGCTTTAAACACGATTTTGGCCTTGTTCCTTTTATTCCGTTTAAAAACAATGAAATCGAGACCAATGACTTGAAGCCAATCAAAGACCTAGTTGATGTTTACGACAAGGTCTTTAGTGGATTTGTCAATGATACAGACGATGTCCAAGAGGTTATCTTTGTCCTTACAAACTACGGTGGGCAGGACAAGCAAGAGTTTCTTGAAGATTTGAAACGCTACAAGATGATTAAGATGGACAACGACGGCATGGGAGACCAGTCAGGTGTTACAACCATTGCGATTGACATCCCAACCGAAGCCAGAAATCTGATTTTAGAGCGGACTAAGAAACAAATTTTTATTAGTGGCCAAGGGGTTAACCCTGAAACAGATAAGCTGGGGAACAGTTCTGGTGTTGCTTTGAAGTTCCTTTACTCTCTTTTAGAGTTAAAAGCTGGAAACATGGAAACTCAGTTCAGAAGTGGATATGCCACACTTGTTAAGATGATCTTGAAACATCTAGGGTTATCCGATAAACTCAAAATCAAGCAAACATGGACACGGAACTCAATCAATAACGATACAGAAATGGCTCAAGTAGTTTCTACTCTTGCAACTATCACATCAAGAGAGAATGTAGCTAAATCAAATCCAATTGTAGAAGATTGGCAGGATGAACTACGCTTGCAGAAAGCTGACCAAGAGGAACAATCTGAAAAACTCTACGACATGGAAGAGGTAGAGCATGAGTCGGAAACTGAATAAAGAAGAGAAAATAGCCTTTATCGAATCTCTTGACGACCTCAACCGAGAAGAGAAAGACAGATTGCTATATGAGCTGGCTCAGATTGACGACCTCAGCGAGATAATAGACTACATCGATAATTTATACCGCAGAACACTAAAACGCATTACAGGGCGTTTAGAGGTGTTTGAGAGGGTATCTAAAAATCGCAGTGACTCATTGCCATTTTATCTGTTATCCTTGACTAAGACTGACCAATTAAAAACCAAGCAAGAGATTGCTGGTTTTGTTAAGAAACATCCTGATTTAACAGAGTGGTCAAGGTCAATAAAGGTCAAAACAAATGCAGATGCCTTGTTTGCTGGTGTTGAGATGGATATCGCTGAAATGACTGGTAAAATCAACAAGCGAATAGAAACACATCTCAAACAAACCTACCAAGAAACTTACTTAAATCGTGCTTACAACTACCATAAACAGACCAAAAGAGAACCGAATTTCAAGCCTGAGCGTCTAGAAGAAGAGTATCTTCAAAAGGCGATCAACGAAAACTTCAAAGGCAAGCGGTTCTCTGAGCGTGTTTGGGGTAGCAATATGGACGAACTGGTTAGTAGAGTAGAGTCGCTTGTAACCAATGATTTAAACCGAGGTTATCCCGTAGACCAGTCCAGTAAACTTCTAGCAATTGAGTTCGAACGTGCTCGTAATCGTGCGGTTACTGTTTTGCAGACGGAAACGAACGGTATTCAGGCTCAGGCAACGCTGGATGAATATCAGGACGACAATATCAAGAAGTACAGGTATCTAGCGACCTTAGAGGTTCACACATGCCCTATTTGTGGTGAGTTGGATGGTAAGGTATTTCTTGTTAAGGATGCAGAGAAAGGTGTAAATTACCCGACCATGCACCCTCACTGTCGATGTACGACGATTCCTGCCTTAGAAAAAGGTGGGAAACGCTATGCAAGAGATATTGAAACAGGGAAAGGCTATGAGGTTGAAAGTGGTCAGACCTTCAAGGATTGGCGAAAGCAACAACTTGATAAGTATGGTCAGACTGCCATCAAAGACAAGCTACAAGCTGAACGATTGGAAAAGGACAGAGTCCGCAGAACCAAGGAGCAGTTCATAGCTTATAGGCAGGTTTTAGGCTCTCAAAATATGCCCAAAACATTTGCAGGCTTCTATGATTTGAAGTATAATGATGTTGAGGGATACAAGGAACTAAAAGACCGCATCAGATGGACAAAGTCCAAGTTTCCTACTGAGAAATCTTTAAATGGACATTTCAAAAGTCATGGGAAAGAGTTCGGAGCGGAAAGCCCTGAAGAATATCAACAATTGGCTAGAAATTTATTATCTTCTGTTGTCTCTAAAAATATTATAGGTTATGATACTGGAGAAAGAAGAGTTCGATTTAATCGAGAAACGGGGACAATTGCGATTGGGAAAAGAAATGCCTCAGGAAAAGCGAGAATAACAACTATGTTTAAGCCAGATGATGGAGAGGAATATTACCATGACGACTATAAAAAAGAATATAATAATGATTGACGGATGGGAACATGTGCATTGCCCCGTATGTGGAAATTTAGTGGAAACTTATGATATTTGTGATGTTTGTCATTGGCAAAATACGGGAGCATTTAATATCGATGGTGGTCCTAATAAAATGACACTTGCGGAGGCTAAGGAAGCATACGCAAAAGGCTTACCAATTAGATAAAAAAGCACCTAGAGAAATCTAAGTGCTTTTCTTATGTTTAGAAAGGAGCGAGAAATGAAATATCGTAAAAAACCAGTAGTGATTGAGGCCATTAGATTTATTGGCTCAAACTATGAAGAAATCAGAGAGTTTATTGGTCAAAATACCTTGTGCTCTGATTCAAGTATTGTCATTCCAACGCTTGAGGGAGACATGGTGGCTCAAAAAGGTGACTACATTATCAAAGGCGTGCAAGGTGAATTTTATCCATGCAAACCTGACATCTTTAAAGAAACATACGAAAAAGTAGAGGAGTAAAGACATGTTTATCTGGGATTGGGTATCAATCGCTTTTGGGTGGTTGGTATTTTTGTTCTTGATGCTGTTTATCATAGCATTTGTAAAACAAGTAGTCAAAGAAATCAAAAAATAACCTAACCGCATCGAAATCGAGGCGGTTTTCTTATGCTCTAACCGTATGGAATCCCGTACGGTTTTCTTTTCGCCCTGGGCATGGCGTTAAAAGGTTCAACTATTGGACAAGTCCGTAGTCCTAACAAAAGCGGAGCGACTGGTGATGGAGAACACCTAAAAAGCCTAGCGTAGAGGAAAGGATTTTCAAAATGAAAAAAGAACAACTGGCAAACATCGGCTTAACTGAAGACCAAATTTCTCAAGTCTTCGCTTTGTATGGTGCTTCTGTCCAAAAATTTAAGGATGATGTAGCAAGTAAAGATAGCGAATTGGAGAGCGTGCGTGGACAGCTGACACAACGTGATAAAGACTTGAATGATTTGAAGAAAAAAGGCGCAGATGTTGAAGATATTCAGCAAAAGCTAGAGGACTTACAAGCTAAGTACAAACAAGATACAGAAGCGCTTGAGATGAAACTGGCAGATGAGAACAAATCTCGCTTAATCGATGCTGAATTGACAAAAGCTGGCGTTCGAGACGCAGAAATTTTTGAGAAAATCTTAAATAAAGACGAAATCTCTGTAAAAGATGGCAAATTGATTGGCTTAACTGAGCAAATCGAGGCTCAGCGTGCTAAGAGTCCATATCTCTTTAACGGGGAGAAACAAGCCCAATACACGCCAAATCAAGGCGATGGGCAAGGTGCTAATTTAGGGAGTTGGGAAACTGCTATGAGCAATCTTGACTTTAACCTAACTCAATTTTTAGAACAACAAGGAGAAAATAACTAATGGCTAATGAACTTACAAAAATTCTAGACACAATTACACCTCAACAGTACAATGTCTACATGCAACAATACACTGCTGCTAAATCTGCTTTTGTACAAAGTGGTATTGCAGTATCAGATGAGCGTGTCTCTAAAAACATTACATCTGGTGGTCTTTTGGTCAACATGCCTTTCTGGAATGACCTTACTGGTGATTCTGAGGTTCTCGGAAATGGCGACAAAGCCCTAGAAACTGGAAAAATTACTGCTGGAGCAGACATCGCCTGCGTTCTTTACCGTGGACGTGGTTGGGCTGCCAACGAATTGACTGGTATTGTAGCCGGTTCTGACCCAGTCCGTGCTATCTTGAACCGTATCGGTGCTTACTGGTTGCGTGAAGACCAAAAAGCCTTGATTGCTACCTTGAATGGTATCTTTGCTACTGGTACCGGTGGAGAGAAAGGTGCGCTGGAAGAAACTCACGTATCAGACCAATCAAAAGCGTCTACTGGTATCGATGCAGCTATGGTACTTGACGCTAAACAATTGCTTGGAGATTCTGCTGATCAAGTTACTGCTATTGCTATGAACTCAGCGGTTTACACTAAACTACAAAAAGACAACTTGATTCAATACATCCAGCCAACAACTGCGACCATCAACATTCCAACCTACCTTGGTTACCGTGTTATTATCGATGATGGTATTGCACCAGCAGGAGATGTTTATACATCATACCTTTTCCGTACTGGCTCAATCGGTCTTAACACAGGAAATCCATCAGGATTGACTACGTTTGAAACTTCTCGTGAAGCAGCTAAAGGTAACGACATGATTTACACTCGTCGTGCCCTTGTTATGCACCCTTACGGTGTGAAATGGACTGGCGCAGAAGTGACTGAAGGAAACATCACTCCATCAAATGCTGACTTGGCTAAATTCAAAAACTGGCAACGTGTTTATGAGCCTAAGAACATCGGTATTATCGCTTTGAAACACAAAATTGGCAAATAGATTGGGTGACAGAATATGATTCAAGAATTGAAACAAGACAACACAATGTACTTGATCTCATGTGTTCGGAAAATGCGTCAGGATAATTATTTCAAAGATATGGAAGTTCTTCACTACGCTTTGACCCAAGCAGAAAACGAGATTTTGAATTATATTCACCAAGACAATGTGCCTGGACGTTTAGAGAACGTATGGATAGACATGACCAACGACTTACTGGACAAGGTCAAGGAGCAAAGCGTTCTTGCTGAAAAAGCTGGCGCAGATGACTTTTCGGTCAAGAGTATCAAAATGGGTGATACGACAATCGGAAAGGTTAGTCCTTATGAAATGATTCAACGAATGAAACAAGTGCCGTCATCACTTGAGCGCTACAAGCGTCAGTTGAATCGTTTTAGGAAGCTACTATGACCGAATATGCTAAGACAGTCTTTGATTGCTTGTATGACTGTAAAATGACGGTAAAAGGTTATGAAGAGCAAGAGATAGACGGTTTGATCAGTATGTCAGAAAGCGTGCTATTAGAGGACATTCCTTGCAGGATTTCGCAAATGAGCAATAGTTCAACGAACGGGAGCGACTATCAAGCTAACGGCTATGATATGAAACTCTTTTGCTCCGTTGTCTATGATATTCCTGCAGGTTGCAAGATTGAGGTGACTGATAGAAATGGGCACGTTAAAGTGTTTACACGTTCTAATGTGCCTATTGGTCAGTATTGGTCACATCAAGAAATTGCTATAAAGCTAGAGGGCAAGTCATGAGTGGCAGTTTTGATTATCGTAGTTTCGCTAAGTTCGCTAATAACTTCAACAGGAATGTGAATCATGCGAAAGTAGACCTATTTATGAGGCAGACCTTGAATTATGAAGGTACAGAACTAAAGTCCAAAGCGAAAGAGAGAACACCCGTCGGTGTTTATACGGATCATTGGGTGGAGTTCACTACCAAAGATGGCAAACACGTCAAATTTTGGGCAAGTGCTCATGGAAAACAAGGCGGAACCTTGCAAAAAGGCTGGTCTAAAAGCCGTATTGAAGTATCTGGACGGACTTATAAGCAGAAAGTTTATAACAAGGTCTACTATGCCCCACACGTTGAGTACGGGCATAAGACGGTTAATGGCGGCTTTGTTCCAGGGCAGTTTTTCCTTCATAAAACGGTTGAAGATACTAAAAGCGATATGGAGAAGCGTGTCCGTGATAAGTATGATGGCTTTATGAGAAAGGTAGTGTTAGGAAATGGCAAATAAAGGCTTTCGGTTAGTCGAGGAGTTAGTTAGTCATATCAAGGGGTTATATCCTGACATCAGGATTTATCTGGATGAAGTAGAGCAAGGTTTTAAAGAGCCTTGTTTTTTTATCCATGTGGTTGATACTAAGTACACTCCAGAGGCCAATAAATATGTGAAAGTACGTTCTAAAGTGGATTTGTCTTATTTTCCTCCTAAGAAAAAGCGTAGCGAGTGTTTAGCAATGCAGGAAGAATTGAGTTATAAACTCTTACACTTGCCGACGATTCATTTATTTGACCGTCAGTATGAAGTGGTTGACAACATTCTGCATTGTATTTTTAACGCAAGCACACGCTTGAAGTTAGAAGAGGAAGATATCAAACAACGTGAATTGAAAGTGAAAGAAGAGGTAAAAGATGGATAATGTAGACGGAATTGTGTTCCCTACTGCGGACATTTTGGAAAGTAGCGCTTTTACCAACGGAGAAAAAGACATTTTGGGGGCTATTTTAGACCCAGAAGAGTCTTATAGTTTGGAAGAAGCACGAGCAAAACTAGAATACGAACTAGGAAGGAAGATTAACTAATGGCAGGTGGAATTTGGAAACGCCAAAATAAAGTAAGACCAGGTGCTTACATCAACGTCAAATCAAAAGACATCGCAATGACTCGCCTTGGTGGTGATGGTGTCGTAACAGTACCGTTGGCACTCAGTTTCGGAGAATCAAAGAAACTGATGAAAATTCGACGTGGCGAAGACCTATTTAAAAAACTAGGTTATGAGCAAGAAAGCCCTCAGCTTTTGTTGCTAAATGAAGCATTCAAGCGTGTTAGTGAAGTCTTGCTTTATCGTCTGAATACGGGAGAAAAGGCAAACGTAAGCCTTTCAGACAATGTAACGGCTCAAGCTAAATATAGCGGTGTCCGTGGGAATGACATTACAGTAACGGTCAAAACAAACGTAGATGACCCAAGTTCATTTGATGTTGTCACATTCCTTGATACTGTTGTTATGGACTCGCAAACTGTAAAAGTCTTGGCTGATTTAAAAAACAATGATCTAGTTGAGTTTTCAGGAACAGGCGAATTGCAAGCAGTGGCTGGTGCTAAATTGACTGGTGGTACTGATGGAACAGTATCAACTCAAGACTACTCAGAATACTTCAAGGCGATTGAAACAGTTGAATTTAACTATATGGCCTTGCCAGTAGAAGACGCTTCTATCAAGAAGGCGGCTATCAACTTTATCAAACGTATGCGTGAAGACGAAGGTCTTGGTGCTCAATTGGTTGTGGCGGACTCAGATGCAGATAGCGAAGCGGTAATCAACGTTAAAAATGGCGTTATCTTGTCTGACAAGACAGTTATTGATAAGACTAAAGCGACTGTATGGGTTGCAGCAGCAAGCGCAAATGCTGGTGTTGAGAAATCATTGACTTACGAGAAGTATGAAGACTCTGTTGACGTTGTGGGGCGTTTGAGCCATACAGAGACAGAAGATGCGCTCTTGAAAGGGCAATTTGTCTTCACTGCTCGTCGTGGTCGTGCGGTAGTTGAACAAGATATCAACTCACACGTCAGCTTCACGATTGAAAAGAACCAAGACTTCCGTAAGAACCGTATCTTGCGTACCTTGGACGATATCGTGAACGATACTCGTTATGCTTTCTCTGAGTATTTCCTTGGAAAGGTAAGCAATAACGAAGATGGACGTCAAGCGTTCAAAGCGAACCGTATTCGCTACTTCAAAGACCTTGAGGCTCGTGGCGCTATTGAAGACTTCAAAGTGGAAGACATCGAGGTACTACGTGGTGAGTTGAAAGAATCTGTAGTGGTTAACGTTAAAGTGAAACCAGTGGACAGCATGGAAAAACTGTACATGACAGTTACAGTAGAGTAGGAAAGGAGATAGTATGGCTTTTTTAAAAGGTCGTGACGTAATCAGCGGTCAGGAAGGTACCGCTTTTATTCACATCGACGGAAGAAATGAGTTTATGTTCTATGTAAAGGAACTTGAAGCGACAGTTAAGAAAAACAAAGAAGAAGTCCGCACCCTTAACAAACGAGGTACGCAATCAAAATCGACTGGTTTCAAGGGAGAAGGTAAGATGACCATCTACGGTGTCACTTCAACATTCAAGGAAATGATGTTGGACTACATGAAGAATGGTCGGGATACATTCTTTGATATCCAAGTGACTAATGATGATGCGACAAGTTCAATCGGTCGCCAAACAACTATCTTGCGTGAATGTAACCTTGATGAAGTTGTGATGGCTCAACTAAAAGTTGAGGACGATTTCTTGGAAGAAGAAGTCAACTTTACTTTTGAAGATGTGGATATCTTGGAAAAATTTAATGCGCCTAAATTAGGTTAGAAAGAGGATAAATAAATGGCAATTTCAGACTTTTTACTAGAAAACGTTCAGCAGGAAGAAACAAAGGAAGTACACCTTAAGCGTTTCAAATCTCCTTTTGTCATTCGAAGTATTGACGAAAGTCTAAACGATACGTTGAAGAAACGTGCGACAATCAAGAAGAAAAACCGCCAAGGTGTGGCTATTCCTGAGTTCAACAACGATAAGTACATTGACTCTTTGATGTCTGCCTGCGTTGTTACGCCAGACTTAAAAGATGCTCAACTACAAGAATCTTATCGTACAGTTGGGGATGAAGCAGCAACCTTAAAAGCTATGTTGAAGATTGGGGAATATGCTACCCTAATGCAAGAAATCCAGTCGCTTAACGGCTTTGACGAAGATATCAATGATCTTGTTGAAGAAGCAAAAAACGACTAGAGGACGGGGACGCAGAGTTGAGTTATGCTTACTACTGTTTGCATCAATTCAACTGGACTCCGTCCTTTTTGGATAGTTTATCTAAACGTGAAAAAGCCTTGATTTTTGCCTTTATCGATATCCGAGTAGAGGCAGAAGAAAAGGAACACAAAGAAATGGAAAGAAAAAGCAGAGGAAGGAGGAGACGGTAGAAGATGACTACATTAACACAGACCCTAACGCTTAAAGATAAATTTTCTAATTCATTGAATAAGATTAATAACACAATCGATCGAACTATTGGAAAATTTGGCGATTTGGATAGACGTGTCAAGAAGATGACGCAAACTGCAACGATTAAAGTCAAAGCAGATATGCCTAAAAATCTAAATGTGCCTAAAGTTGCTAGTCCTGTAGCACCTAAACCGGCTGCACCTATCGCTCCTAAACTTCCTCCAACTGGGCCTCTTATTGGTGGCTTAGGCGTTGCTACATCCATGCTTGGTCGTATGGCCTCTATTTCTCGTGCTTTGAATTTCATGGTTGCTATTCAAGCCTTGAGGCAAATGGCTAATTTAATGAGTGGCCTGATTAAGTCAGGTGATGATTATATTCAGACCATGGCAAGGCTTAAGACGATAGAAGACGGATCTAAGACAGGCCAAGAACTCCAAGACGGTATCATGGCGGCAGCACAACGCTCAAGGACTGGCTTCGGTATCATGGCAGACTCAGTGGCTAAACTACGCTCACAAGCTGGAGAAGCCTTTAAAAGCAATGATGAAGCTATTGCATTCGCTGAACAGTTGAATAAACTTTATAAAATCGGTGGTGCAAGCTTAGAGCAACAAAAAGCAGGGACGCTTCAAATCACACAGGCACTTGCTTCAGGGGTTCTTCGTGGTGATGAGTTTAACTCTATGATGGAGAACGCTCCGCTTGTTGCCCAAAAACTAGCTAGACACCTTGGTGTCAGCGTTGGTCAATTGAGGGCGATGGCTAAAGATGGCCAACTAACAGGAGATATCCTTAAGAGTGCCTTGCTTGGTTCAGCAGTTGAAACAAACGCTGAGTTTGCGAAAATGCCGATGACCTTTGCCGACATGATGACTCAGGTTGGTAACGTTGCTTCATACGCATTTCAGCCTTTAATTCAAGCATGGCAAGAGTTCATTAACAGTACCGCTGGACAGAACTTCATGGCAGGTTTAGAAACCGCTATGTTTGCGATTGGCCAGATAGCTTTGTGGCTCTTTAATCTCTTTGTTGCAGGTTGGAACTGGGTTACTGAGAACATCAATATAGTCATGACTGCATTAATACTTCTTGCGGCAGTTGCTCTTATAGCAGGTGTTGCAATGTTTGTAGCGGGTTTGATGGCAGGAGCACCTTGGGCTTGGCTGATGCTGATACTGATAGGTGTAATTGGAATCGCGCTATTAATCGGTATGGCTCTAAATGCTATGGGGATTTCATTCTTAGATGTTGCAGCTGCTATCGTTGCAGCCTTTGTCTTTGTCGGAACGGTAGTTTATGACGTCATTATGTTCGTTATCAATCTTGTAATGTATATGATTGCACCGATTGTGAATCTCTTCATAGTTATTTACAATATTGGTTTAGCAATTGCAGAATTTTTGAGAAATGTCTTTAAGCACCCGATATATTCCATCAGAAAGTTATTTTATAATCTTATTCGAACTGTATTAGATTATTTTGCTTCGTTTGTTGATGGGGTGGTCAATGTAGCGCAATCTATCGGTAATGCTTTTATAGCCGGTGCAAACATGGCTATTAAGGCTATAAACTGGATTATTAGAGCAATAAATAAAATTCCCGGTGCTCCTAAAATAGGAGAGGTTGGTGAAATAGGCTACATGTCTAATGATGGTAGTTTTGCCAATGGTATCCGTGCTATGGGAGAGATGTTTAATCCAGGAGAGGCTCCTGATGATTATGAATCTTTTGACGGCATGCGTGCTAACATGATAACTCCAGGCGGTTTATGGGATGGGATGAAAAATCCTTTCTCAACTGCTGGCAATGCTTTTAGTGGTACCAAGGCTTTTGGTCAAGGTGTTGGTGATGCCATGCAAGGCTTCGCTGATAAGATGAAAGGTCAAGACGAACTTGCTTCTAAGTTTGACCAAATGAACCAAACGCCTGCAGGGGCTGGTGCTCCTTCTGGTGGTGCTGGTGGTCTTGGCGACAAGCTAGGCAAAGGCAAGAACATTGGTAACGTCGGTAAGATTGAAGATGAAGTCAAGCTGAAAGACGAAGATATCAAGATGATGCGTGATGTTGCAGAACGTAAGTACATCATTGATTACCAAGTTTTAACACCTCAAGTTAGTGTTAAATATGAGTCTAAAAATAGCGCTACTGAACAGGATATCGATGATTTGGTTGACAGAATTGAAGAAAAGATTGTCGGTTTGGTCGATAGCGACCTAGGAATTGCGTAGGAGGTAGAAAGAAATGGCGATTGGTATTTTCGTAGAGTACAAAGGTCAGGTCACACAACTTCCTGTAAATCCAGAAGAGCTAAAAACGAAGAATAGCGCAAATAACGAGTCAACAACGAGTATTGCGCTAGGAGAAATAACCCAGATGAGTTTTCCTAAACTCTCTGAGGTTACTTTCACTTCATTCTTCCCTAGAGACACTTTTCGCTCTTATGTCCTGAATAAATCAGGAACGCCTGAAACCTATGTCCGACTCTTGAAGAAAATCATGGACGGCAAAGAACCTTGTCGCTTGATTATCTCTGGCGTGGGTATCAATATGCTTGCGACAGTTGAAAGTTTTGAGCAACAAAGAAAAGCTGGTATTCATGAGGATGTTTACTACGACATCACTTTCAAAGAGTACAAGATGGCCAAGGCTCGGTTTGTAAAAATCGAGAAGAAGGTATCAGAAGAGAAGAAAGCTAGTCAGCCTCAGAAAGAACAGGCTCCCTCAACTAAGAAAGAAGTGACTATCGGTGCAAAGGTGCTTGTTAATGGGCAACTTCATAGAGATAGCTATGGAGAAGGGCCTGGTCAAACTGAGTCAAACGCAACTAGACTTGTCAATTATATCAATATGAAAGGGTCGCATCCTTATCACGTTACTATGCTTGATGGCGGTTGGCGTGGTTGGGTTACTGCTGATTCGGTGCAAGTCCTATGATGGAATTTCTGATTCAAGATGTGAATGACGGTAAAGTCTTTGATATCACTGAGTTGGTCGGAGGTGTCAAATGGGAAACTAGCATTGATTTTCAGCCGGGGAAACTTGAGTTTGATATGATTATAGACTCGCAGGTCGCTTGTAACTTTGGGGATGTTATCCGCTTCAAGGTAGATGATAAGGGCATTTTTTACGGTAAAGTTTTCAAGAAAAAGCGGAAATCAGCCAAGAAATGGTCTGTTACTGCTTATGACAGAATGAGGTACCTGAAAAACACTGATACAATCGTGTTTGAAGCCTCTAAAAGTCATGAAATCTTTAGTAAGATTTGCGAAATCTCAGAACTTGAGTACAAAGTTGTTGACGAGGGAAACTGGACGTGTCCTGAGAAAATCGAAGATAAGAAAACTTATTTTGCGATGATCCAGAACGCTTTGGACTTAACATTGATTCATGGTGGCATGTGGTACATCATCAGAGATAACTTTGGTACAGTCGAGCATATAGCCTTAAATTCGCTGATTACTGACTTAGTGATTGGTGATGATAGCGTAGCGACAGACTTTGACTATGAAGGCTCTATCGATGACAGTTACAACTATGTGAAGCTGACTAAAGACAACAAGCAGAGTAATAAGCGTGAAGTTTACGTTGTGAAAGACTCTAAAAATGTGGCTCTTTGGGGCAAGTTGCAGTACCACGAAAAAGTGGATGAAAAAATGAATGAGAGTCAGATTCAACAGAAGGCTGAACTCTTATTGAAAGCTAAAAATCATCCTAAAAAGACTTTTAAAGTCCCTTGTTTAGGACATCTTGGAATCAGTGCAGGCAACAGTGTTGTGTTGGATTTTGCTGATTTAGAGTCTGAAGGGATTAAGAAGAACAGTCTTGGCATCATCTCTAAATGTACCCACAAGTGGGACAAGGTGCATACAATGGATTTAGAATTGAGGACACTGGAATAATGGCAGGAGAGTTATTGGCACGCCTTTTGGCGCAAGGAGTAGATGATGGGACAGACAGAACAGATATTGTTTTTGGCTCTGTCACATCTGTTTCTCCTTTAACAATCAAGGTTAATAATAAACTTGAAATCCCTGAGTCTTTTTTAGTTCTAAGTCCGATGGTTAAAGAACTACGCACTGGAGATACTGAAGGGGACAACAAGAGATGGATTGTTTTTCGTGATCTTGAAGCAGGAGACAAAGTCTTAATGATTAAAGCCCAGAACGGGCAATTATACTACGTTTTACAAAGGATGGAGTGAAGATGGTAGATATACGAAACATTGAAGAAGTTGTTTTGCCATCCTACACTTATCAAGTGAAAAATGGCAGAATACACGGATATATTGACGGCTTAGAAGCCATGAGGCAAGCAGTTGAAAAGATTTTGCTTACAGAACGGTTTGAGTGGGTTATTTACTCTTCGAACTACGGAGTAGAATTGGAGCGCTTGATAGGAAAGCCTTATGATTTTGTAAAAGCTGACCTTGAGAGAACAATTTCTCAAGCCTTATTAGTTGATACAAGAATTAAAAGTGTCCAAAATTTCTTCATCGAGCAGCAAACCAAGGACAGCTTGCTTTGTGTCTTTGAAGTCCATACTATATCCGGTTTATTTAAAGTTGAAAAGGAGGTGACGCTGATTAATGATAGGTGATTTCTTAGAAAAATACACGTTTGATTATCTGATGAATGACGCTCTTTCTCGTGTCAATGAAAATATTGATACACGGGAAGGTTCTATCATCTATGACGCATTAGCGCCTGCTTGTTACGAGTTAGCTGGTTTTTATTTGCAGTTGAAAAATCTACTGCTAGATACATTTCCACAGACTGCTATTGGTCAATACCTAGACTACAAGGTTGAGGAGTTCGGTCTACATCGTTATCCGTCCAAGAAAGCGGTACGCTTTGCGGAGTTTAAAAACGAGAGAAAAGAAGGCGTACAAATCGCTTTAGGTTCTCGTTTTGCGACAATTGACGATGCTGCACTCATCTACAAGGTAGTTCGTGCAACTAATGTAGCTGGCAAGTATGAAGTAGAGTGTGAGACGACTGGCGTTGTCGGAAACCGCTACTACGGCAATATCTTACCCTTGGAGAACTACAGGAACCTCGCCACTGCAGTCTTAGGGGAAATCGTTACATCTGGGCAAGATGAAGAAACTGACGATGAATTGCGGAAGCGTTTCTTGATTTACGTCAATGAGAAGCCGTTTGGCGGTAACTTCATCGAGTACGTTCAGCGTGTTCGTGAAATTGACGGTGTTGGCGCAGTTCAGGTCTATCCAGTTTGGAACGGCTCAGGAACGGTTAAAGTGGTTGTTTTAGACAACGACTTAAACTTGGCGTCTACTGAGACAATTAAGAAGGTGCAAAATGTTCTGGATCCACTAGAATATACTGGAAAAGGAGTTGGACTAGCTCCTATCAACCACCGTGTGACGGTTACGACTGCGACACGATTCCCGATTGATATTGAGTTTAAACTTGAGTTGATGACAGGATATCAGCTAAATCAAGTGAAAGAACTGGTAGACAAGACACTAGACCAGTATTTCTTAGACTTGAGAAAGAACTGGGCGCAATACTCAGATGTCAACACCTACAGCATGAAAATCTATCGCTCGCAGTTAATGGCCAAGCTACTGACCATTACAGGTATCGCAAACGTTGATAAGATGAAATTGAATAACCGTGAAGCTGATTTAGCACTTGTTTTTACAGGACAATTACAACAATTGCCGTATAAAGGAACAGTGAGGACAGTTTAATGGTGAAAGAGGTAAACTTATCTGAATACGTTCCAGATTACTACGAGGGCGTCAAGGATATGAAGGAACTTGTTCGAGTTGAAAACGCTCTGTTTAAAGACGGGACTGTCTCGTTAGAGCAGTTCATCAAGAACCAGTTTATTATGCTCTGTGATGTCCCTACCTTAACGAAATTTGAAGAAGTCTACGGTATTGTTGCTCATGCTGACGATACGTTGGAGTGGAGAAGAGAGCGTGTTTTGTTGCGGATCAATATGAGACCACCGTTTTCTTGGTGGTTTTTAATTCGCAAATTGGACGACCTTTTCGGAAAAGGAAAGTACAAGGCTTCAGTAGATTTCGCTAATCAGGTATTACTGATTGAGTCCGGTGCAGAAACGAGCGGACTTTTCAGAGAGTCAGTTATTTTTGTCAATGCAATAAAGCCAGCAAATATGGGATATACGCATATCCCAACAGTAACAGAACGAGTCAAGCTGAAAGAACGGTTATTCAAGACGTCAGTAGACTTTGCTAGAGCAGGTTATGCAGTTGTAGGTGTGACACCTTTTGAATACGAAGGACCGCAAGAGGAGGTTTTATTCAATGATTAAAGAAACGTTACTAAATACAGTTACAGAAACCGTACTAGCTAAAATCAACAAAGCAAGGTTGAATGATAATCAAATTGTGACGATACAGAAACAACGAGAGCAACATTTTGTTTTGATTGATTTCTTGGTACCAGACTCAATCAGAGAAATCAATAAGATTGAGTTGTTAGACGCTTCAAATGTCCCTCAGTCTGTTATTGATGTATACGTTCCGATTGAAACAACGACACGATTCAAATATAGACTGGAGGTGCTAACAGATGGCTAAAATCTGGAGGTCAAGAGATATCATCGGCGCTGAGGATGCGCAACGATGGGAAAACAAAGCCGATTCAAGTCACAGGCACAAGGTTGCAGACATTGACGGTCTGCCTGAAAAGATTGACGAGTTCACCAGAAGTAAGGCTGAGAAGGTTGACCTAACTGGTCACATCAACAACCGCAACAATCCACACAATGTGACAAAGGCTCAGGTAGGCTTGGGGAATGTAGACAACGTAAGACAAGCCAGTTACACAGATCATGAAGCTACAAAAAGAGAAGTCGCCGAGCAAGAACAACGATTGTCATTGCTAGAAGAAATGGTATTACAGAATCGATTCTATGTACCAATCAAAGCGGAAGATAATGATGATGTATTGTTAGGAGACGAAAACAACAATCTAGTCGTAGCTGATTGGAAATACCAAGTAGTAGAAAGGGAGGAATAGATGAATGGTAATTATGAGTAACCAAGTTAGAAAAGCTACTGATTTGCCCACATTATCCAATGTATCAGACGGAGATGTGGTGCTAGTTCATAGTGGAGCAGGTTTAAAGAAAGTTCCTGTTTCCACTTTAAAACGAACATTTGCAACACCACAATCAGCTATATCAGTGGCTACGTCAAACTCAAACGGGATTGTCAGGCCGGATAATCAGACGACAGAAGTGTCAAATGGTGTGATGAAAGCAAAGACTGCCACTAGTGGGCAGGCTGGTGTGGTGCGACCTGACAACTCAACGATTACAGTCGATAGTTCGGGTGTTTTACGAGTAAACAGGTCAGCGCTTGGAATTCCAAGTACACCGTCCGAAGTGATAGCAAATAAATTTGTAAACCAAAACGGAAACCAGCAAATGAAGTATTGGTATGGCTCAAAAGCCCAATATGAAGCAGTCAGAACTAAAGATCCCAACACAATCTATGATGTGTATGAGTAGGTGATTTTATGACTACAAGAGAAGGAATTTATGTCGGAGGACATGAGATTATAGAACGGTATGTTGGTAATCGTTTGGTTTGGGAGAAATGGGTCTATGTTGGATATTTCCAGAATCTAAGAACTCCGTTTGAATCACAAGGCTATTTGGTTTTTGATTCAATAGCTTTAAGTGATTTCAACAATAAATATCGTGACGAGAGCAAAGTAAATGATGTTAAAGTACGGATTAAGCACCAGAACAATACAATTACAACTGTTTATGCGAAGTATGCGCGGTTGTACGATAGGGATACAAGGCCAGATAATTTCAGTAGAGGAAGTGCGCTCTATATCTCATTTAAAGACGATAATCAAAGACAAGTATTCAAAAGTAATGTCACTAGAAACGATTCACTATACTTTTATTTTAAATAATCAGGAGAACATTAAACATGGAATTTGTATTAGTAAATAAATTTTTTAGAGTTGACAAGACGGAAGTCTCTATTCAATGCGACAAGCCGTTTACTTTTTTCACTCGTGAGTTGGAGGGTGACCGTTTGGGTGACACGGACGAAACGCTCATTGAAGCAGTCAAAGAGATTCTACGTACCGAACTTGACCCAACTAGCGCCATTGTCAAAAACCAAGAACAATTGGCTAAAACGCAAGAACAATTGGCTAAGACAACGGAAGCGCTGGAGAGAGCCAACCAGCTCATGGATGGCATGCAGAAGGTCAATCTCCAGAATGCTCAGGATATTGAGGATATCTTAGCACGATTGGAAGAGCTGGAAGCTCAAGGAGAGACTGACCAGGGGGAGAAAGAGGAGGCAGACGGGGCAGCCCCTCAGGCTACGGACACAGAAAACCAAGCTGATGAACCAGCACCAGCGCAACCAACTACTGAGCAACCAGTAGCAGAAGCGCCTATCCAACCTGCACCAGCAGTAGAACAACCAACAGAAAGCGAGACAGAACATGAAATTCCTACACCGACAAGCGAAGCGAGCACTAGTGAAAACAATGGAGGTAGCAACAATGAGTAAGATTACACTAGACCAAGCAAAAATCGACATGTACATCAACCTACTGG
Source organism: Streptococcus sp. 5004 (assembly GCF_013276755.1). Taxonomy (GTDB): domain Bacteria; phylum Bacillota; class Bacilli; order Lactobacillales; family Streptococcaceae; genus Streptococcus. Next base: position 37,691 of record NZ_VMLP01000030.1, read on the forward strand.
AACGTGGAGCAGTTGACTTTTCATGGGTACATAAACGCTGGAAAGACAGTGTGCGCAAGGAATTGAAGCGACGTGGTTTGAGCCATTTGGCAAACTAGCGAGGTGTTTATGGACGTCTTTGAAAAAATAGAACACTTTTTCACTAGCGTAATGCCAGTGCTAACTCCAACAATCATTGCTTGGATAAGCTATCGGTTACCGAAAAAAGCCAAAGAAGAAACAGATAAAATTGTCTCGGAACTAACCGATGTCAAGAAACAGATTAAAGATGTCCAGACTACCGCTAAAGATAGCAATTCCAAAATCGATGAAGTACAGGAAAAGCTAAAAGTGCACGACGAGGCGCATCTAAATACTATGAAGTTGCGCCTTGACCGTGATATGCGACGGGCTATTCGTAGAGGGTTCACTTCAAAAGACGAATTTTCACTAGTGGAAAGTCTGCACAAAAGCTACAAGGCTTTAGGAGGTAATGGCTACATAGACCGCTTATTCAACGATTTTGGAAAATTGGAGATTAAGGAAGACATCTTGGTTGAAGATGAGAAAGGGGCGCAGAATGGTCTGTAATCTCAATACGACCAATCTCGCACAGATCGATGGCGGTTACCTCATTAAACAGGGTGATGTGGCTTCCACCTTTGGATTTGTCCTCTTAGACGAAGATTATCGAGCCGTCCCCTCTCTGGAGGGGGAGGTGGCGGTCGTTAGTCTGACCATGGGCAAGTACCAGTGGAAGAAGAGCGTAACTGTCACGAACTCAAGCGTGAATTTTAATCTGGACGCTATCTTTCCAATTGGGAAATACCGCTTAGAGATTAGCGCTGGCGGATATGTTTTTCCGAGCGACAAAACGACGCATATCAAGATAGTGGCTTCAGATAAGGAATTGGTCACAGAAGAAGTCCATGCTCTTAAGGAGCTGGATATCGCAGAAGAAGTAAAAAAACAACTTGCAGAAAGGCCTGCAAGCGAAGGTGGAGTATGTCCGGAATTTCCCGATCTACTCTTCTTTTATAATATTGGAAAGGTATGAAAACAATGGACACAACAAAATTAACAGCATTCGCACAAGCAGTAGGAGCAGATATCAAGGAAGTGAAGCAAAACGTCAGCACTAAAGTGGAGACTTCAGCAATGACGCAAGCTATCTCTCAGGCAGTCACTCAAGCTAAATCCGAGGTTAAGGCTGAAATCTTGGGTGAGGGAACGCCTGAAAATCTGGATACGCTGAAAGAAATCGCAGAAAAAATCACGAGCATGGGGCAAGACGAAAACGGCGCACTTCTTGGCAAAGTAACTGAAGTCAGCGGACGTGTAGACCAGATTGCCAATGTTGACTTGGTAGCGACTTACAACGCAGCGAAAGCGTGATAGCTATGAGTAACCTTGAAAATCTAGCAAGAGCAATCGGTGAGGATGTCAAGGCAATCAAAGAAGATTCAGAGTTAAAGGATAGGGAAGTCCAGGAAAGACTGGACTCTCTTGAGAGTAGACCGAGAGTCAATCCAGAAATCCTCGTTACAAAAGCGGAGCTGGAAGAGAAAGGCTACTTGACCTCCCACCAAGACTTGTCTACTTACGCTCAAAAATGGGAGTTGTACAATGATATCCCAATCAAGGCTAGGATTTCCGCCTTAGAAAATCGTCCGTCATTTGACAATCTGACATCCAGCCAGAGAGAAAGCTTAAAAGGGGAAAATGGGCATAGTTTGAATGCTGGCGTTCGTATTGAGGGTTCTTATAAGAATGGCTCTACTAGCCAATTGAATCTGTTTGCGGATGTATTCTACGATGGCGAAGCAGTCACGAGTGGCTATACTCTTGATTATTACTACCGTGGTTTTGGGAATAATAGCTGGGGTGTTTTGAGAAATCAAACGCCTGATGCAAATGGGAAATTTGGTCAGTGGAATGCTACTCAGCGCTCTGGTGGCTGGTTCGAAGTCCGCATTGAAGTGAATTACAGAGGTTTAAAAGCCTCTGCTTTTACCCATTTGGATAACATCAACGATGGCGAACGAGGAGCAACGGGAGCTCCTGGTCAGAACATTGTCAATCAGAACGGTTCGCAGGCACTCAACTATTGGGCAGGTACGCAAGAGCAGTACGATGCTATTACTACCAAAGACCCTCACACGATTTACGATATTTTTAAGTAGGTGAAGCTATGAGAGATAGAGTAAGAATCATGTTAGGCAATCAGGAGATTGTCAAGCGCTATATTGGTGATAGGTTGGTGTGGGAGGGTTTGAAAAGTGTTACCATAAAAGATGTGACTCTCTCTTTTTTTAAAAATTATAGTCTTTTTGTATATAAAAAAGATATAAAAACAACTCTTGAAAACAAGAAAATAACAAAAGTAAGAATAGGCGCTAGCGAATTCCCGTTGATCACGACAAAATCGGTGGGTATCTCTGATAATTCATACACTTTTCATCTAAGTAGCGAAACAATTGAAAACTTCAAACGCGTAGGAGTCACAACGGGGTATATTAGCCTTGATATCACATTCTACTATGAATAAGAAAGGAAACAACACATGATACAATTTAATGAATTTATTATCGCTTTTGCGACAGGCTTTTTAGCGGTAGTCGCAGGCAGTATGGTAAAAACAGTAAAAGATTATCTTTTGCGAAAAGGCGGAGAAAAAGCGGTTATTATCGCTGAAATCCTAGCCAAGAACGCAGTTCATGCCGTGGAGCAGGTGGCTGCTGAGACAGGTTATAAAGGTGATAAAAAACTGGCACAGGCTCGCGCTAAAATTCGTGCAGAGCTGCTCAAATATAACATCAGCATGACCGACAAGGGCTTGGATACCTTTGTAGAGTCAGCCGTTAAGCAGATGAATGACGCTTGGAAAGGACAAGAGTAATGGATATCGATACAAGCAGACTACGTACAGGCTTGCCACAAGTCGGAGTGCAACCTTATAGACAAGTGCATGCTCACTCAACAGGCAACCGCAACTCAACAGCTCAAAACGAGGCGGACTACCACTACAGAAAGAACCCTGAACTTGGGTTCTTTTCTCATGTCGTTGGTAACGGTCGTGTCATGCAAGTAGGCCCTGTAAACAAGGGAATGTGGGACGTTGGTGGCGGTTGGAATGCTGAGACCTATGCAGCAGTTGAATTGATTGAAAGCCATTCAACTAAAGAAGAGTTCATGACAGACTACCGTCTGTATATCGAATTGCTACGCAATCTAGCAGATGAAGCAGGCTTGCCGAAGACTCTTGATACAGACGACTTGGCAGGTATCAAAACGCATGAATACTGTACCAATAACCAACCCGACAACCATTCAGACCACATTGACCCTTATCCATATCTAGCCAAATGGGGCATTAGCCGCGAACAGTTCAAGCAGGATATTGAAAGTGGCTTGACGATCGAAGTAGGCTGGCAGAAGAACGATACAGGCTATTGGTATGTACACTCAGACGGCTCTTATCCAAAAGACAAGTTTGAGAAAATCAACGGAACCTGGTATTACTTCGACGGCTCAGGCTATATGCTTGCAGACCGCTGGAAGAAGCACACAGACGGCAACTGGTACTACTTTGACCAATCAGGCGAAATGGCTACAGGCTGGAAGAAAATCGCTGATAAGTGGTATTATTTTGACACAGAGGGCGCTATGAAGACAGGATGGGTCAAGTACAAGGATACCTGGTATTACCTAGACGGTAAAGAAGGTGCTATGGTATCAAACGCCTTCGTCCAGTCCGCAGACGGAACAGGCTGGTACTACCTCAAACCAGACGGAACAATGGCAGACAAGCCAGAGTTCGCAGTTGAGCCAGACGGCTTGATTACAGTTAAATAATTTTAAAAAATAAAATGAAAGGAAAACTTTTCTAAAATGTGTATCTACCCCACAGGACTCGTTCTTGTGGGGATTTTTTTTGTTAAAAAGAGTAAGAAAGACTGACTTTTTTAAAGAAAGATGTCATAATCAAGTTAATTCAAAAAATATTATGGAGCGAGTAGGAGGAATTTGGTATGTTAAAAAATACAAAACAGCCTCAATACTTAAAGTCTTTTTTACTTGGTATGACAGCAATTGTATTGCCTATTTTTAGCTTTAACCAGAACATTCCAAAAGTAAAAGCTGATACAGTCCCAGACTGGAAGAAAGTCAAAAGTGATTACAAGAAATCAACGATGGGCATTCAGAAAGAGGTAATGAAATTTGGATACCGAGAATAAAGATTTGATTGAAGTCAATAATATCGTTGATGAAGTCGAGCGATTACCACATGAACAGCGTCAAGTAGTTTTACAGAAGTTGGAAATCTATCAAGGTGACCTACCTCATCCAGATATTCTCAAAGGATATAAAGAGCTATATCCGGGTGCTGTTCAAAAGATTATTGATAATGGTATTGCAGAGAGCCAACATCGTAGGGCTATGGAAGATAAATACTTATCAGGGAATATTACTTCTCATAAATTGGGACAGTTATTTGGCTTTTTAATCGCCCTCGTTGTTACTATTGGTGGAATTTACTTAATAGCAACAGGTAAACAAATTGCAGGTAGTTTTTTAACTGGAACAACTGCACTAGGGCTAATTAGTTTGTTTACAGGGAATAATCGAAATAAAAACAAAGACAAAGAATAGTTACTCACCGCAGGCTCAGGCTTGCGGTTTTTTTGTTTGCTCTGAAATTGACTTGTTGACATCAACAAATAGCTTTATAAAGCGCTTGGTTGCCAATTTTGTTGACCTTAACAAAATTAGAGCTTGTATTTCTATTTTGCAAAAATGCTTATTTTTTAACTTTAGAAACAGAAATCTAAATCCTATTGTTCAAGAAAAGAGGGGCAAAAAAGGGGCATAAGGTGTAAACTTTTGTATTTTTACGGTAAAAAATATATGTAGTTTACAACGCACAAACCCTTATTTTAAGTCTCTTTTGACCCATGTATTTTTATTTATATAGTGCATCTCAGTTACTCTTAAATAA